>JAHJDP010000066.1 GCA_018831195.1 Candidatus Eisenbacteria bacterium
CTGGCGACCTTGGCCGGCGAGACGAGCTTCGAGTGGGCGGTGCCCGACGTCGATGAGCCGGACTGCCGCATCAGAGTCGTCTGCGTCGACGCCGAGTCGAACGAGGGCAGTGACATCTCCGACGCCGACTTCCGCATCATCCCGCATGATGGGACAGCGCCGGAAGTAGCCGTCGTCGCGCCGAACGGCGGAGAAGAGATCGACGCGTTGAGCGCTTATACGATCACCTGGACCTCCAGCGATAATATCGCTGTCACGGGAACGATCGTGTTGCTCTCGATCGACGGCGGGTCGACCTATCCGGACACGCTGGCGACCTTGGCCGGCGAGACGAGCTTCGAGTGGGCGGTGCCCGACGTCGATGAGCCGGACTGCCGCATCAGAGTCGTCTGCGTCGACGCCGAGTCGAACGAGGGCAGTGACATCTCCGACGCCGACTTCTCGATTGTCGACGTGAGTGGGGTCGAGGGTCAGCAGGAGATTCCCGTTTCTCTAATCCTCAGAAGAAGCCGGCCGAATCCCTTCGCCGGAATGACCCGGATCGAGTTCGGTCTACCCACCGCCCAGCGGGTCACGCTGGGGATCTACAACATCAAGGGCCAACTGATCAAAACCTTGGCCGCAGGCGAGTATAGCCCTGGGTTCCATACAGTTGTGTGGCGCGGGAAAAATGCGCAGGGTGAGAAGGTTTCAAGTGGCCTCTATTTCTATCGCTTGGTGACCGATGGCAAGGTCCTGAAGCAGAAGATGTTATATCTTAATTAATTAGAATGAAAATGCCTGACCCGATCGCCCCCTCTTCAGGAGGGGGCGATTGTCTATCCGTCGACTCGAGTTTGATCCGATAGAAGGGACGATCGGGACCCTTCGCCGGTGAGTCACGCCATGATTCGCGGATTATCCGGCGTGGAGGGCCGCCGCCTTGCATCTGAGGCTGGAAGCCCGATAATAGTCTTGGAGTCAAGATAGTGCGCAAAGGCTGCGACGAGCCGCCAACAGAGATTGTTTTATAGAATAAGGGGGACAAGATGAATGCGGTCCACAAGATACTGGCCGCCATCCTCATCACGGCGCTTGCCGCCGGCTGCTCATCAAATAAAAAACTTCTGGAGCAGCAGCAGATGGAGATCACCTCGCTCACCACACGGCTAAATGAGGCGGAGCAACAACTGGCTGAAGAGCAAGCCAGAGCGGCCAATCTGACAGCTGAGCTGGACCAGGTTTTGGCCGAGTTTAGCGAGAAGGAGGAGCTCTACCTCGAGCAGATTAATTCGAAGACAGTTATCACGCTGCCCGATGCCGTCCTGTTCTCTTCGGGAAGCGCCCGTCTCACCTCGTCGGGAAAGGGCATTCTTGACAGGATCGCTGGTGTGCTCGAGGAACATCCTGATCGTGAGATCCTTGTCGAGGGACATACCGACGATGTCCAGATTGCGAATCAGTACTTGTCTAAATACCCATCCAATTGGGAACTTTCATCAGCGCGGGCCCACTCTGTTTTACATTATTTCCAGGATCAACATCGCTTTCCCGGGAAGCGTTTGTCGGCTATCGGTTACGGGGAGTACCGGCCGCTGACTGGAAGCGATACACCGGAGGGGCGGGCCATGAACCGGCGGGTCGTCATCAGCATTGGTCCAATGCGGCAGGAAGAACGGCAGACGCTCCCCTGATCAGCCGGCCACCTAGATGGGAGTTTTGGACGAACCAACGGGTGAAAGCATGGCCGATTCGCCGATAGATTCGGGCTCTCCACGAGAGATTCCCACCGATCTCACAGGCACAAAGGTGGGCCGTTATCTCGTTGAATCACTTATTGGACGGGGAGGAATGGGTGAAGTCTATGTGGCGAATGACCCCCTCTTAAATCGCAAGGTGGCGCTGAAAAGGATCAACCGTGACCGGGGTGGGGGAGGCGTTGAGAGAGGCCGCATCCTAAGGGAAGCCCGGCGGGCCGGCAAAATCAACGACCCAAGGATTGCCTCCGTTTATGACGTCCTTGATCTTGCCGGTGATGTGATACTTGTCCAGGAGCACGTCGATGGACGAACCCTCCGGGAGCTGATCCATCAGCATCCACCCATTAAAGAGTTTTGGCCCATTGCCGTGGAATGCGCACAAGCGCTTGCCGTCGCCCACAGAGAGGGCCTTCTTCATCGGGATATCAAACCCGAGAACATCATGGTCACACGGTCGGGTGGTGTTAAAGTCCTCGACTTCGGATTGGCGAAACCGCTTGCCTCTGAGCGGGAGACGGAAACCCTCACAACGGAATCATTCCAGGATCCAAAATTCGGTGGGACGCCGCCCTATATGGCCCCCGAGGTCCTGTTGGGCCGCGATATCGACGAACGGACCGATATCTTTTCACTCGGAGTTACATTTTACGAGCTGCTGACCGGGATCAGGCCTTTCCGCGGCCAGACGTTCCACGCCGTGGCCCAAGAAATCCTTAATACCGAACCGGGTGTTCCCACCGATTTAAACAAGGAGGTTCCGCCCTCTCTATCTACGGTTGTGCTGCGGATGCTGGCTAAAAGGCCGGATGACCGCTACGCAACGGCCGAGGAGGTCCTTCATGATCTGGAAAAGTCGCGGGGTGGGCAGGAGATTACTCCTCTTGCGCGGATAGATGAACCCACGCGACCTGTTGTGTTTAAGGCGCCAATGACCAAGGTCTTGTTGGCCTCCGCCGGAGCGATATTCGTTATACTCTTTCTTCTCCTTGGAGGACCAGAAAAGATTCGGGAGCGATTCGGATGGTATCCACTGCCATCACAAAAGAATGTTCTCTTGCTGCCCTTTGAAATAGGTTCCGGCAATGAAGAGGATTTGAAGGAGATAGCGCTCGGCATTTCGGGACTCCTCGGTTCCGGCCTGGCGGGGCTCTCAGGTGATCCGTCCCTTCAGGTGGCCTCCTTCATGAACACGATTCAATTAGGCATAAAAACGCCTTCGGAGGGCCGCGAGCTTCTAGGCGCCAATCTCGTCATCGCGCCCCTTCTCCTCAGTGATGGACGCAAGCTGCAAGGGACACTGAGGCTGTTGGATCCGGTCTCGGGCCGCCGGCTTCGATTTCGCACGATTGAAGCCCCCCTCTCAAGACCCGGCGAATTTATCAACGCAGCTTTTGTGCAATCCGCGGAGATGCTGGGTCTGTCCGCCGGGAGTCCTGCACAAAGGCATCTCATCATTTATGGAACCGAAGGGGCCGGAACACTTCAGTTTTATCTCGCCGGTTTGGGGCGGATTCTGGAGATTCATCGCAACCGTGATGCTGTCGCCGCAGCTGACACCATCCAAATTCTTGAAGCCGTGAATTCTTTCGAACGGGCGACGAATATTGATCCGGATCACGCCCCCTCCTATGCCGGCGTGGCGCGGGGTTGCCGCCTAATGTATAAAGCGATGGGGGATGCGGCATGGCTCGGGCGGGGAGAGCAGGCCGCGCACCGGGCGATCTCGCTGGATGATAGCCTGGGTGACGCTCACAAAAGGCTCAGTTTCATCTACTGGGATCAAGGGAAGCGAGACCTTGCCGCAGCAGAGATGAACATTGCTTTGGCCCTTGACCCATACGACGATGTGGCCCTCGCAAACCTTGGACTCTTCTATAGAGTTCTCGAGTGCGACGATGAAGAGGAGCGCGTCTATCTGGACGCCGCCCGATTGAACCCAAACCATTGGGCGCCTCAGTGGTATTTGGCGTTCAGAATTTATTACAGGCGCGGCCGCATCGAGGAAGCGCGTGAGGCTTTCCGACAAGTGGTCCGGCTGGCTCCCGATTTATACAAAGGTTATCAAGCCCTGGGAGGGATGCAGGTTCTCGACGGGGACTACGGGGAGGCCGCGGAAAATCTCGAGAGATCGATCGCGCTTCATCCAAATGCAGAAGCTTTGGGGAATCTAGGAGTCACTTACTTTAACACAAGAGATTTTGATCGCTGCATTCAGACCTTTAACGAAGTCTTTCAGTATAAATTCGCCGAATATCAGGATTGGCTCAATCTCGGAGATGCCTACTACTGGGCCCCGGACAAGCGGGCGAAGGCCGTAGCGGCTTATGTTGAAGCGATCCGTCTCGGCCGCAGGACCCTCTCGACATATCCATCAAACTACATGATTTATGCGAATCTTGCGCAGATCTACCCCAAGATTGACAAACCCGATAGCGCCCGGATATGTCTCGAGGCGGCGCTCGCAGGTGATCCCGAAAATCCCATGATCCAGTTTTGCGCTGCATTGACATTCTGGCAGCTCCACGAGAGCGATAAGGCGTTGGATTGGCTTGGCAAATCGGTTGCGGGAGGGTACCCGGTTTCCTGGCTTCGTGATTCCCCCATATTTGATGAATGGAGGCCGGAAAGCCGTTTTCAAGAAATTGTGAAGGAAATATTGTGAAAGGAAATGCCGACGGTAACTAATCTTGAAACATTGAAAGGAGAGATGCCGTGAAGTCATATCGAGTCAATGGGTGGGTTCTTGCACTCGGCGCCGTCATTATGATCTCCGGGTGGGGATTGTACATCATTGATAGGGATCCCGGGATTAATGGGGCGGCATTTAAAAATGAGTTCTGGTTTCGGACAGTAGTCGTCTCGCATGAGGATGGGCAGATCGCCGCCACTCCCGATCCTCTCCGTGCAAATCCAGAAGACAGAATCAGATGGGAAAATCCCTCAGGAAAAGATTTTAGAATCGAATTTGAGAATCAGGAATATCCCTTCACCGAATCGAAGTTCTCTTCCGAGGAAGCAAAGACTTATAAAAAACTCAGAGAGGGGACCCCAATGAGGGATTATAAATACGCGGTTATTCTCGGATCGGACACGCTTGATCCCGTGATCCGAATCGAACAAGATCCTCCCCCCGGAGGTGACTCATCCGGTGTGGTCAAGAAATAGACACTCAATCGAGCGGTGATCGATAATCGATCGTTGGCGCCACAACCACGGGTGGGCCGCCCAACATGTTATAAATTAATCAGTTAGAGTCGATGCGTGATCTTTCCAAGGAGTCGATTCTCCCGGCGATTATCGAGAAGACGCGTGGAATTCCTCTTGCTATTATGCACATATGTGCGTAAATAGGAAAAGAAAGCGAGACATCTGAATGCCAAGACCACGGAAGAAGAGGTCGGTTTATTGCCCACCCTTTTTCTCCGACTTCAAACCAGCGGGGATCAGGGGAAGCAAGTTGGAATCTCTTTGGCTGGCCCTGGACGAATTTGAAGCGATCCGGTTGGCCGATTTTTTGGGCATGGATCATGCGGAGGCCGCTGATCAGATGGATATTTCCCGATCGACGTTTTCCCGTTTGGCGGAGAGGGCCCGCTACAAGATGGCTCAATTCCTGATTGAGGGCAGGCATCTTCGGATCGATGGGGGTGATGTCCATTTTCGAGGGAATCTCATTCGGTGCCAAAGTTGTCAACACATGTTCAATTCGGCCTTTGATCTGGCGCTGGAGAAATGTCCCAGCTGCGGTTCTTCGAACCTGATGGACATGGCCAACGCATATGGACATGGGGATTGCTGCCTTAACTATCATCATAGGAAGTAGCGCCTGGCCGTCTCTGTAGATGATGACCGGCGCTTTTGCGTTTAAACCATTATAACTTAAGGAGGAGGTGTCATATGCCAGGTGGACGTGGATCCGGCGGTGGCGGTGGCGGTGGCGGTGGCGGTGGTGGCGGTGGTGGCGGCCAGGGACGTGGTTCAAGAAGTGGCGGCGGTGGCGGTGGTGGCGGCGGCCGCGGTCAGGGCCAGGGTTCCGCTGGCGGCGGTCAGGGTCGGAACAAGGGCGGTGGATTCGGCGCCGGAGGCTTTTGCATCTGCGCCAAGTGCGGTAAGAAGGTCCCCCATCAACGTGGCGTTAAGTGCACCGGGCTAAAATGTCCTGAATGCAACCGGCCCATGGTGCGGGAGGAGCTGCTCAACAGATCCAAGAAGACCGGGGAAACAGAGTGAAGATCGCTATCGCCAGCGGAAAAGGCGGCACAGGAAAAACAACCCTGGCGACCAATCTGGCCTTCTACATGGCCGAATCAGAATCCGTTGTTTTGGCCGATCTGGATGTTGAAGAACCCAACTCAGGACTCTTTGTACAGGGCCGTCTTCACCATCGCGAAACAACATATAAAATGATTCCAGTATGGAATAAAGACCTCTGCACCCATGGAGGCAATTGCCAAACTGTTTGCAATTTCAACGCCGTCCTTGCCATGCCCCGCAGCGTGATGGTCTTTCCAGAGCTCTGCCACGGTTGTTTCGCCTGTTCAGAGTTGTGTCCTACAGGATCCCTTCCGATGACCACCAAACCGATGGGTGAACTGAAACATCTCAAGACAGGGGCTCTTGATTTTATCGAGGGCAAATTGATGATAGGAGAGGAGCAGGCCGTTCCATTGATCAAGCAGACCCTCGCCTATATCAAACGGGGTTTCCCTGAAAACATTGTTAAAATCCTCGATGCGCCGCCGGGCACATCATGTCCGGTGATAGAGGTCACCAAAGATGCCGATCTGGTGATCCTGGTCACCGAGCCGACGCCTTTCGGGTTTCACGATCTGAAGCTGGCCGTTGATACGGTTAGGCATCTTGAGAAAAGGTTCACCGTGGTTCTTAATCGTTTCGGAATCGGGGATGATAAGGTTACTCGCTATTGTGAGGAAGAGGGCATAGACCTGATCGCGCGCATCCCCAACAGCAGGAAGATCGCTGAGATCTATTCCGCCGGTGGTCTTCTCTACCAGGAAGTGACAGAGGTGAGAGACGCGGTGAAATCTGTTGTTGCCTATATCCACAATCACTCGATTGGACAGGAATCATGAAGGAGATCGTTGTTATTTCGGGGAAGGGTGGGACGGGAAAGACATCAATCACCGCTTCCTTCGCTGTTCTAGGAGGAAAGAATGTAGTTGTAGCCGATTGCGATGTGGATGCGGCCGATATGCATCTTCTGCTTGAACCGGACTTCGGTATCGCCGAGGCCTTCTACAGTGGTGAACTCGCGGTGATTGATCAAGAGCTCTGCTCGGGCTGCGGCGCCTGCGCAGGTGTTTGCCGTTATGATGCCATCCCGGTCATCGATGGGAAGTACATTGTCGATGCGATCAGTTGTGAAGGATGTGGATACTGCGCACGAGTTTGCCCGGAGAAGGCCATTACTAATGTGGAGCAGAATGTCGGCAACTGGTATCTGTCCAAGATCAGGACCGGATCATCGATGGCGCATGCCCGTCTAAAGAGCGGGGCCGACAATTCCGGGAAGCTTGTGGCCAAAGTCAAGAACGAGGCCAGGAAAACGGCCGAGCAGACAGGCAGGCGCCTCATCCTCGTCGATGGCTCTCCAGGGATTGGGTGCCCGGTTGTTTCTTCTCTCTCCGGGGCTTCTCTCGCCGTCATGGTGACGGAGCCGACGCTTTCCGGACTCCATGATCTGAAGCGCGTCTATAATCTTGTACATAAATTCGGGATCAAAGCCGGCTGCATCATAAATAAGGCCGACTTGAATCAGGATGTTTTGCGGGAACTGCGATCCTTCCTTGACCAGGAAGAAATCGTGAATCTGGCGGAGATTCCCTATGACGATTCGTTTACCGCGGCTATCACCAACGGGAGAACGATCGTGGAGTGGGATTCCTCTTTGAAAGAGCGCATCAGCGCCTGTTGGGCGTCGATACGTCAAATTGTTGGGATGGATTGAACCCCGAGGGCCCAATGACCCTCTTTTTTCACAACGGGAGGCGGCAATGAGCATTGCTTTTACAACACAAGGGACCGAATGGGACTCATCAATGGATCCCAGGTTCGGCCGGACGCGGTTCTTTTTCGTTTTCGATGAAAAGACGGAGAAGATCGAGACCTTTGACAACAGCGCGATCGAGAAGGAATCCCACGGGGCCGGTCCCAAGGCGGCACAGAAGCTGGTGGAACTCGGCGCCAATGTTTTGATAACGGGCAACGGACCGGGTGGCAACGCCGCCGCGGTATTGGAATCCACCGGAATCAAGGTTTTTGTCGGTGCGGGGGAGATGACCGTAAAGGAGGCGCTTGAAGCCTACCGGTGCGGCAAATTGAAGGAATTTTAGCTTGGCGTAACTTTCAGCATAAACGACCGGGCCTGCACCCCTGACCGGAACAGGTGTCCCGATGTCTGAATCGACATTGTGCCGAGCCATAGTGAAGTCACTTATAGCGTTAACCCCGATGGGCCTGGTCTTATGGGAATAGAGCCCCGCTTTTCATGGCACTGCTCAATTGCGTGGGGAAAGCTGGTCCTTACTATCAGCTATCCCCTTGCCGATGAATCTGTAATGGGAATGCAGCTGAGATATGTGGAAAATATTTTCCACCTTACAGGGTGGAATAGGAATTTTACGAGATATTTGATGGAATTACCCCGATTCCACATTCTGCTGATTTTGATCCTGTTGCCTCTCTGTCTCGTCTGGACTCCAGTTGCCCTTGCTGATAATCCAACGAAACAGGAAAAGGAGATTACAGAATCGTTCTTCGATATGAGTCTTGAGGAGCTGTTGTTCATTGATGTAGAGACGGTGCTGGGTGCCTCACGATTCTATCAAAAGACGACGGAAGCTCCCGCATCTGTAACAATCATTGAGCGCAATGAAATAGCGGCATTCGGTTATCGAACCCTCGCCGGTATTCTGGCCGGCGCTCAAGGCTTCTTCACCACAAATGATCGAAACTATGAGTATCTCGGTGTACGCGGTTTCAACAGACCAGGGGATTATAATACGCGGGTTCTATTGCTGGTGGATGGACATCGGATCAATGACAACATTTACGATCAGGCGACGATCGGAACGGAATTCCTGCTCGATGCCGCCCTCATCGAGCGGGTTGAAATCATTCGGGGCCCGGCTTCTTCACTCTATGGAGCGAATGCCTTTTTGGGTGTGATCAATGTGGTCACGAGAGATGGAAGGGCATTGAACGGTTTTGAGGTTTCGGGTGGGGCTGGGAGTTTTGAGACATTCAGGGGCCGATTGAGTTATGGCGCCAAGATGGGAAATGGGCTGTCAATGATCCTTTCAGGATCGATCCTGGATAGCAGAGGTCAAGATTTATACTTCAAGGAGTTCGATGATCCGGAGACAAACAATGGGGTGGCGGAGGGTGGGGATGGAGATAAAAACAGGAGGTTCTTTACCAAACTCTCTTACGGCGACTTTACGCTTGTTGGCGCTTCCTCATCACGGGAAAAGAAGATACCTGCCGCGCCATGGGGAATAGAGTTCAATAGCTCCAAGAACCTAAGTGTGGATACCCGTTACTACTTGGACTTGAAGTATGCTCATCTTTTCGACGGTCAATGGAGTGTGACATCGCGGCTTTTCTACGATCGATATGAATATGATGGTGATTTCCAGTTTGATTATGGTGATGAGGATGAAAGGTATCTGGTGGTCAACAGAGACCGCGTTCTCGGAGAGTGGTGGGGCAATGAGCTGCTGGCTTCCGGGCAAGTGGGGGCTAGAAACCGGATTACCACTGGATTCGAATATCGCGACAATTTCCGGCAGGATCAAAAGAACTACGACGAAGAAGTTTATCTTGACGATAAGAGGAAATCCAAGATCTGGGCTCTGTTTCTTCAGGATGAATTCGAGATTTCCTCGACGCTGCGGCTGAATGCCGGCATGCGTTATGATCACTACGAAACCTTCGGTGGGAGCACCAACCCGCGTTTGGCTTTGATCTTCAATCCCTATGAGACGTCCGCGCTCAAACTCCTATATGGTGAAGCTTTCCGGAGCCCGAATGCTTATGAGCTCTACTATGACGACGGAGAGAGTACACAGAAACAGAATCCCAACCTGGAACCGGAAACGATCACAACCTACGAGATGGTCTGGGAACAATCGGTCAATGAAGTATTTCGATTTTGTACTTCGGGCTACATCTATCACATTAGGGATCTGATCAGCCAGCGACTCGACCCTGAGGATGATTTGCTGGTTTTTGATAATTCCGAACACATTAAGGCTCAGGGCCTGGAAATGGAACTGAAAGGCCGATGGGACAGTGGATGGAGATTTCATTCCGGCTATGCCCTGCAGCGGTCAGAAAATTTTGAGAGCGGCGAAGAACTCACTAACTCCCCCCGGCACATTGTCCAGCTTAAACTCCTGGCGCCTCTGCCCTGGAGTGATTTTCTTGCGGGATTCGAAGCAAAGTACATTGGCAGCCGGAAGACACTTGCAGGATCGATGGCTGAAGAGTACTGGATTGCAAACCTGACAGCATCCGGTCGTCCCGCCGTGGATTGGTTGGAGATATCGGCCGGTGTCCACAATCTTTTTGATGAGATTTACGGCGATCCCGGCTCTGCAGAGCATAGACAGAACCTCATCTTTCAGGATGGAAGAACTGTTTGGGTGGAACTGAAGTTCGACTTCTAATTCAAATAGGCTGCTGAAGATGCGCCCCGCTTCTTGGAAAACGCCCTGAATTTCTGCACCCCACGCTTCAATTTGACCTGGCAATGAATACAGCCTGGTGTGCTAAACTGCCCTTGAAGAGTTCGAGAAACTGGCCGAAGGGGAAACGCCCATTCACCGTAATGAAGGAGCAACATTTCATGAGACAATCTCATTATTTCACCTGTTCACTGGTCTTGTTTGTCATTATGGGTCTCATGATCTCCGCCCCCGATCTGCCGGCTCAGGACGATCGGGCTCAGACTCGAACGGCCATGGAACGGGTCGCTGTGAATCCCGACAGTATAGATGTGGATGATGGTGATACGGTCACCATTCGATGGGGGGGTGACGATGTAGAGATCATCCGCATCCTCGGCATCGACACGCCCGAGACACAGCACATAGGCCACAATCTTCCTTTTGACCAACCCTTCGGCCGGGAAGCCGCCGGATTCGCCATGGGGGCCTTCGCTCTAGCCACAAAGGTGGAGCTTCTCCGCGCCGACCAAATGGATCCTTACGGCCGGACTCTTGGTTATTTGTTCCTGAATGGCAAAAACTACTCGGCCCTCATCGTCGCCGCGCGATTGGCCTCCGAGACGGTGAATCACTATGGTGATAACGGCTTTCCGAAAGAGGCGGCGGAAGTGCTGGCGGCCGCCAAGACCGCCGGTCCCGTACCCTTCGAGCCGCCCTTTCAATTTCGCCAGCGGATGAGAGAGGTGACCGATTGGATGCGCGCGACAGGGCAGCTTCCGGAAGATGAATGACCGGATAGCATCACTGCCCATCCTTGGGAGCCAATGAGTTCATTCAATTCCCCGGAACTTCATCCTCAATCTGCATCAATACTGTCCCGCTAAGAGGTGCGTTCGGTACCGCAATCTGTCCAGGGTAACAACGGGCCATGTAACTAATTGTTTCGATTATAGATACACTGTTATATCTGTAAACATTCTCCGATATATTTTCCCCGTTTTTTCTCTTCAGGATGTCCAGATCTCTGAAAAAGCGTCGATGAAGTACCCAGGCGACCGCTCCTGACAAGGGCGAACATAGTATCCCAAAATAATAAGGAGGCCAAAGTGCGTACGCCTAATTCATTCTATTTACCCATTTTTGTTGCTCTGATTGCGATGGTCCTCATATGGGGATGTTCCGATGAGATCGCCGATCCTGAGCAAAATATCAAACTCACCGTCGAACTTGGCCGGGATGCTGATGATGTTGATCACGGCTGGTTGGTTGTAGATCACGACTCTGAGAATCAATACCGGCTGAGCCGTAATGAGAATCTTTTGGAGTCACGTTCACTTGAGCTAGAGCCGGGTGCCCACTACTTTGCAGCGACCGCCGTCGATGCGAATGAGAATATCCTCTTCATGGGCGCGTCGACCGACACCATACCGGAAGGTTATGGGGAGTTCAACCTGACGATCGAACTGGCGGCGGTCCGTCCTATTTGCGGATTCGCTCCCTCCAGTATTGATTTTGGTGTGGTTCAGATCGGCCAGAGCAAGGTGGATAGTCTCATCATCACAAACTCCGGCAATGCTGATTTGGAAGTGGACATCAGCGTCGATTGCGCCGGATTCGAGATTGTAGCAGGCGCCGGACACCATACCCTGGTCCCAGGTCAATCGCTGACCCTTACGGTCGAGTTCACTCCGGAAACTGTGGGTGATCTGACGTGTTCGATTCAAACGGGGACGGATTGTGAAAGCATCGTTTGCATCGGGACAGCTCAAGAAGCTCCTCTCATGGTGCCGGCCGCACCGACTGATCTGGTGGCGACAGCTGCGTCGAGCCGCCAAATCGACTTGAATTGGACAGACAACTCGGACAACGAAACGGGCTTTGTCATAAAGCGCGGCATGAGCGTCGGCGGACCCTATAGTGAGATCGATGTCGTCGATCCTGATACCGAAAGCTACTCTGATCCGACATTGTCCAAGGCAACCACTTATTGGTACTGGGTCTCGGCCGTTAACGAGGCCGGTTCATCGGATCCAACGAACCTTGTCTCCGCCAGAACCGAGGATGAAGCACCAACAGTGCCGACGAACTTGGTGGCAACGGTGATATCAATTGATCAAATCGAACTGAGTTGGACCGACACCTCGGATAATGAGAGTGGATTCCGCATTGAGCGCGCCACCAGCAGCGGGGGACCGTACAGCATTATCGACACTGTAGATCCGGACGTCACAGAGTATATCGATTCAAATCTATCCCAAGGGGCGACCTACTGGTATAAGGTAACCGCCTTTAATGATATCGGCGAAGTCGATTCCACCGACCCTGTCTCGGCGACAACCGGTTTGGAGCCGCCGACCGCCCCATCCGCCCTTGTCGCCGTTGCCGGATCGACAAGCCGGATTGAACTGAGCTGGACCGACAACTCCGATAATGAAGATGGATTCCGGATTCGGCGGGGCCAGGCTCTGAACGGCGCATACACGGAGATCGCCACGGTTGGAGCCAACACAACAACGTACACTAATTCAGACCTGCCTTCATCAACGAAGTACTATTATAGAGTGACGGCCTACAATAGCGCCGGCGAATCGGCTCCCACAACAGTGGTATCGGCGACAACCGGTGATCAAATGCCGGCGGCTCCGTCCAATCTCGTGGCCACGGCAATATCAAATAACAGGATTGACCTGACCTGGACGGATAACTCCGATAATGAAGATGGTTTCCGCGTTGAAAGCAGCAATGCATCGAACGGACAATATGTAGAAATTACGCCTCTTGGACCCAATCGGACGTCATATTCGAACACCGGATTGGCCTCCTCGACCAAATATTATTATCGGGTTATTGCTTACAATACGGCCGGTGCTTCAGCACCGACGGTACCTGTTTATGCGATTACGAAAGATGTTTTGCCGGAGGCGCCGTCGGGCCTGGCGGCTACGGGGGTGTCAAGCAGCCAGATCAACCTGACCTGGAATGACAATTCCAATAATGAAAAAGGGTTCCGCATCGAGCGCAGCCAGTCATTGAATGGTACGTTTATCGAGATTACACCGGTAGGACCCAATCGTACAACCTATTCCAATATGGGATTGGCCGCCTCGACGAAATATTACTACCGGATCTCGTCATATAATGACGCCGGCGGATCTGCAGTCACGGCCCCGGTTTATGCGACGACATTGGATGCTTTCCCGGATGGCGCACCGTCGGGTTTGACGGCGACAGCGGTCTCAAGCTCTCAAATTAACCTGACCTGGATAGACAATTGTTCCAATGAAAAGGGTTTCCGGATTGAACGCAGCACGGCCCTGAATGGCCAGTATATTGAGATTACACCGGTCGGGCCGAACCGGACGACCTACTCGAATATGGGGCTGAGCGCTTCGACGAAATACTATTACAGGGTTTTGGCCTACAATGATGCCGGCGAAACGGAGCCGACAGAACCGGTCTTCGCGACAACAAAAGATCTGATGCCGGAGGCGAAGCCATCAAATCTGACCGCGACGCCCGTTTCCACCAGCCAGATCAATCTAAGCTGGACAGACAATTCAACCAATGAAAAGGGATTCCGGATTCTGCGAAGCCAGGCCTCAAACGGCGTCTATGTCGAGATCACGCCGGTCGGTCCGAACCGGACGACCTACTCCAACATGGGATTGGCTCCATCAACCAAGTACTATTACAAAGTGCTGGCCTATAACGACACAGGTGAAACAGAACCGACGGAGGCTGTTTGGGCGACGACATTGGATGAAATGCCCCTGGCGCCGTCGAACTTGGTCGCGACACCTGCCTCGGACACCCAGATTGATCTCGGCTGGACCGACAATTCGGACAATGAGAAGGGCTTCCGTATCGAGCGGAGCTTATTGAGCAACGGTCCATGGACCGAGATAACTCCCGTCGGTCCCAACCGGACGACCTATGCGAATTTGGGATTGTCCGCCTCGACAAAATACTACTACCGCGTGCGGTCATATAATGATGCCGGTGAGTCCAATCCCACCACAACTGCTTGGGCCACGACGGATAGTCCGCAGCCACTTGAACCTTCTGATCTGGCGGCGACGGTCGAATCGAGCTACCAAATCAACCTGTCCTGGACCGACAACGCGCGCAATGAAACCGGTTACCGCATCGAACGTTCGACTATCGCCGCGGGCGGCCCCTATGTCACCGCGGGCACGGTCGGTGTCAATGGGAGCAACTTCTCTGACACCGGTTTGACGCCGGCGACGCTGTACTGGTACCGTGTGCTGGCCTTTAACAGTGGATACCAATCGAATCGGGTTGGCCCGGTCTCAGCCACAACGCACGATGTGCCGCCGGCGGCGCCAAGCCATCTTGAAGGTATGGCGATCAACAGCAGCCGGATCGATCTGACCTGGACCGACAACTCGGGGAACGAGACCGGATTCCAGATCGAGCGCGCAACAGCCGGTGCAGGACCCTACACCGCGATCGACACAACTGCGGCCGACGTGGAAGCCTACTCAAATACCGGCTTGACCGCCGCAACGACCTATTGGTACCAAGTGTCGGCTCTCAACGCATTGGGTAAGTCGGCGTCCGTCGATCCTATTTCGGTCACCACCGCCGTCGGCCCGCCGTCAAAACCCACCGGTTTGACGGCGACCGCGATTTCAAGCGAACGGATCGATTTGGAGTGGACCGACACATCTGACAATGAAACCCACTTTGAAATCGAACGCAGCGATGCAGAAGATGGAACATATGTGCAGATCGACACGGTCGGCGAAGATGGTGATGTTTTCTCCGACAGGGGATTGGACCCTTCAACCACGTACTGGTACCGTGTTTCATCCTCAAATGCGTCCGGTGATTCCACTCCCACCACTCCGGTATCTGCGACGACGCTTGCGGCGCCGTAAGGGGTGTCAGGAAACGGGTCGAATTGAACCGACTCTGAAAACGCTGACAAGAATAAGGAAGAGCCGTCTCGAAAGGGGCGGCTCTTCCTTCTATCTCGACAAGGGAAGAATTCCTGTTACAGTTGTCCTGTCGAGATCGTGTGGAGAAATAGAAGGAAGTATGAACGACGCGCTGAGACCTGGAGAATGTTTTTAATCCGCTGAGTGGAGTCATTTTATGTGAAGGTGTCAAAGACCGCAAAGTTGGCCGCCTTGATCTTCTTACTGGCCTTGGCGCCGAGAGTGATCTTTTGGGCTGAATGGAACCGGGCGGGTCTTCTGTCCCTCCCGGTGGTCGACGCCCACACCTATGACCAAGAAGCGAGAGGGCTTCTCGAGGGCGGCTGGCCCCCCGAGGAGCCCTTTTGGCAGGCTCCCCTTTACTCCTATTTCCTGGCGGGCGTTTATCGCGTCGCGGGGGTCAGCTGGCCCGCCGCCCGCCTGGTCAACGCCCTCCTTGGCGCGGGCACCTGCCTGCTGGCCTGGTGTTTGGCGCGGCATCTGCTTTCACGGAAACAGGCCTGGATCGTCTTCGGGATTTGCGCGCTCTATGGCCCCCTGCTTTATTTTGAAGGGCAACTTCTGCGCGAATCGTTGGCGGCATTTCTTTTGACGGGGTGGGTTCTGGTGCAACTGAAGGCCCTCTCGACCGCAGAGAAGGGGGGCTCTCCTTCTGTTTTATGGTGGCTTGGGGCGGGCATGCTTCTGGGGTTGACGGCTCTGTGCCGGGAAAACGCCCTGATCCTCGCCCCGCTCGCCGTCCTCTGGGGATTCTTTATAAGGAACGGCGGCGGAAGATGGCTTCGTCCTGTCCTTTTTATGCTCGGCATCTGCGTTATTGTCTCACCGGTGACATTGTACAATCTGAAACAGGATAACGCCCTTATCCCGATTTCTTCCGGCGGCGGAATCAATTTCTATTTGGGAAATAATGCCGATAGCCGGGGGGTGATCGCCATCCGTCCCGGGCGTTTCTGGAGTGAGCTCACCGACCGGCCGCGGCTCGAATCCGGAGCGGTGACGGCTGGAGAGAAATCGGCCTATTTCTACAGGGAGGCTTTCGACTGGATCATCCACCATCCCGCCGATTTTGTCCGCAACACAATGTATAAGACGGCCGGATTCCTGTCACCCCATGAGATCAAACGAAATCAGGAGATTTATGAAGCCCGGGAAGGATCGCGCTTGTTGCGGGTTTTAATGTGGAAAGCCGGCCCCTTTGGGTTTCCTTTTGGGTTGCTCGGACCGGCGGCCCTGCTCGGGCTCTGGCGGGCGTTTCGAAGACGGCTGACCCCGCGCAACCCAAAGGGATTTTACTTTCTTGCGGCAGCGACTCTTCTTTTTTCGATCGGGGTTATACTATTCTTCCCCAGTGCCCGTTACCGGGTCGTGCTGACGCCGGTTTTGGCTGTCTTGGCTGTAGCGGGATGGACCGGCTTCGCCCGCGCGTGGAAAGAATCCGCCATTGTCTTGGTGGCGTCCTTGCTGGTGGTGAATGCCGGATGGGTTCGGAGCCAAGAGGATCCGGCGGATCAATCCTTTCTTAGGGCCTATGCCCTTGTTGAGGCGGGGCGCACGGAGGAGGCGCTCTCTGAATTGCGGCTTGCCACGAAGATCAATCCTAAACATGGAGAGGCCTGGACGACGATGGCGGCCCTTTACGGTATGACGGGACGGCCGCGTGAATCGATGGGCGCCGCCTATGCCGCCATCGCCATCGATTCAACGAATGCCCAGGCCTGGGTCAACCTGGGCACCACCTTGATGGATATGGGGGATCTCCAGAATGCCGAGCGCAAACTCAGCCGCGCCATTCAGCTGGCGCCGCATCTCGCGGACGCCTGGAACAATCTCGGGACCTGTTTGATTCAACAAGGCCGCCGCCAGGAGGCGCTGCAAGCCTTTGATCAAGCCTTGCGCATTGATCCCGGCCACCGTTGCGCGGCGGAAAACCGCCGCCGCCCGCGGTGATGGTGAAGCTGCAGAGGACCCAGCCTGTTAAGGCCTGTATCCAGGACTGCCGTCCGGGTTTGGAAATCCGGGCATCTTTTTGGAGGCACTTCAGAAAATGAGTGGGCGAGTGGGGGGGGGGGCGGATGGAGCCGGGCACAAATCCTTGCAATAGCATGAGTTGGTATTATATATAGGAGGGGTGGAAGTGGGATGGAATCATGAAGCGGATATTGCGGTCAAGATTTCGAAACTATGAGATTTTGGATTGCGTCGAAGCAATCGATGCCCCCCTTGTCAAAAAATTTCCCGATGATGAGTCTGCGCTCCTTTTTCTGCGGCCCTTCTCAAAAGATGATGGCGCCCTGTCCACGCTGCGAGCTGTCATTGCGACACACTGTCTAGGCGTTCAGAGATTGAATGATGAGCAGGTCATAAAACGCGTCGCGCGTGAATTGGCAAGTGGGCGGATCATGCTTGTAGAGCACGCCCTTTCGGATTTTTCGGGAGGCGTGCCGGAGGAGCCGCTGATCGAGGAAGAGGCGGAGGATCTTCCTCCCTCAGAGACGCGTCTGTCGGCCGCCGAGGAGCCCCACCCGGCGGCATATGGAGAACAGGCCATGACGTTGGTGGAAGCAGCGAAAAGGGGGACACCCTTCTGCGAAGAGTGCATGAATGAGGAGAAAGGGGCCTGACAATGGCGCCCAGCGTATCGACAACGGAATTCATTGTACAGCAGATATTCCTGCAGCCGGATACAGCCGTCTTTGGTCTTTATGACGCCGCCTCGGCGCAGAACATGCCGCAAATTTTGAAGGGATCCCGATCAGAGTTTATCTGTCTTTATCGTGGCGACCTCACACCCGATATGGCCGAAGTCGCCCCGTATATGGTGAAGTTGCAAAAGGGGGCGCTTTTTAATGAATGGCTCGTTCGCCAGGGTTGGAGCCGAAACTGGGGGCTCTTTGTCACAACCCCTGAATCCATCACTCTACAGGAGGTGGCCACCCATTTTCGACGGTTCCTGCTGATACGGGATCCGGAGGGGAGGCGGCTCTATTTTAGATTCTACGATCCACGAGTCATGCGGGTTTATCTGCCAAGCTGCAATCCGGAAGAGTTAAAGAATATTTTCGGCCCTGTCGGCCATTTTTTTATTGAGGATGAAGACCCTTCCGCGCTTCTTCGTATGAACAGAGATGGCGAAGGACTCCACATCCAGCGTTTGATGCTTGAAACAGCGAATTAGGAGATGAGTCGTATATGTTGGAAATCCGCAAAGAGCAAATGGAAGTCTTTGAAAAGGATATGCGCAGGCGCATCAAACAAAGAACGATGATGGACTTGCGCCGTGAGCGACCGGCTGAATTTGAAAAGCGCGGGGAGGAACATTTTCGGGAGCTTATAGAAGTCGCTGAGGGACGGATTGACCAATTCGACGGCGATTTGTATAAGGATCTGCACCGGTATATTTTGTTGATGCTGGATCTCGGCCTGAATTTTCACACCGACGAAGTTTGGGCGGCGGAGGTATTCAATGATGATGAGGTTCCGGGGGTAAGTAAGCTTGATGTTCTGGAGATTTATGCAGCCGATTAGCTTGGAATGGGATTTCAATAGGGTTTTGCCGAGGGGTGGGGTTTGATATGACACAAAACGCCTGTTTGCCCTGCCAGCGCGAAAAAATTACCGCCCTTGCAGTGACCGGGGGCGCCACCAGAATCTACCGGAAGTGGGTGGTGGGTCCCCAGAATTGGTTTACCTCGAGTCATGCCGCAATGACGGTGGGGCTCACAGCGGTCACTCAGCCCAATAATCGAGCGACCCATGCGAAAGTGCAATGGGGTGGACTTCCCGGCGGGGCGGTGCCGAACCTGAATATGGTATCGATTCCGCGAAATCCCGTCGGTGGGCCGGTGACCATTACAGCGACCTTGAATAATTCTAAATCGATTAATCTCTATTTTATTGAGATCCAGACATTGGTTTGTGAAAATGGAGCGCAGATTAATGGGGATACCTGGAAATTCTATGTGGGACGGGATCGGGCCGAAATAACGGCGACGCCAAATCCGTCCGAGGATTGGTTCCGGAGTCGTTTGCCATGGGTGTGGAACACCGGCGTGGCGGGAAGTTCGAAGCGGCGCAGGCGCGTATCGCTGAATAACGCTCAGGATATTCAGGTTATAACGAATTTGTACAATGCCTCAAAGACGATCAATCTGCATATTTGCCAGGCGCCCCTATTGGAGATTGAAGAACTGACCTTTGCCGGAGGGCATACCGTCAATTGCGACACTGTCGCTGACTTTGATAATATCTGGAATCGTAACAGAGTCGATCCAATGTCCCCTCTGCCGGGGGCCGTCAATACGGTTCATTCCCCGCTCTGCTATACCCGCAACCAAAGGATCAGAATAACAGCCCGTTTTAATGTTGCGACGGCGCCTACGGAGCAAGAGCAGGTTACAGTAAGGGGGTCCGCAGATTTCAAAGGAACGCGGCTTCGATGGGAAAAGATAAATGTCGCCGTCGGCCCGGCCGATGCGGCAGTTACAGTTGCGAATATGGACAGCGATGTTTCGATTCCCAATCAAGTCTACTTTTATGAGAACCTGAAGATTGCATGGGAAATTGTCGGCCCTGATGGTGTCACGAGATCCGCCGGGCAGACAAAACATCAGATCTACGCTCTACTGAATGATCCTGTTGTTGGAACGCCCATATATTGGACGCCACTTCACCTGTCATGCCAATCCGCGAAGGGTCGTACGACGCAAAACGACCTTGTGACCTATGCCTATAAACCGCTTCAAAAAACGACAGGTGATGGGAAGGGTTTATCCCGCAGACGGGATGGCAAAAAATTAACTTATTGGGGTCGTGGCTTGGATTCACCGGCGATTTTCACGACCCAGGATCTTCTGCAAAATAGCGAGCCCGATGGAATAACCGCGACCGGCCGGTGCGGTTCGTGGGCCCGGTTTTTCATCGATATGTGCAAAATGCATGGAGTCAATGCGCTGCAATTAATTGCGGTGATTCCCAAGGATCCCAATGTGGCCTTTCTCGTTCAAAAGTGTAAGTTCAAGGGAAAGGGGACATGGCCGAGCGACTTCAGTCATTTGGCGGGGAGAGGAAAGCAACTCTGCACAAAGATGACCGGTGTTGCGGGTCAGGGGAAGACAAATCCGACATTCACATTTTGTGATCACGCGCTGGTCAGATATGGAGGAGAGATTTACGATCCGTCGTATGGATTGCAACCCTACCCGAGTGAAAAAGCCTGGGAAGACGCGGCCATTGCTGGAATTGGAGATAATGCGAGCCACTGGTTATTCTGCCAGGATGGTTCAAGACTCCATATCACGCAGGAATGCAGCCGGGGGTTCATTGCGCATATAATGTTACCAGGCGAAACGGTTGCCGATGTTGTGATTTTGTATGGGGTGACAGGAGGTGAAAATGCGCTGTTTCAACACGCCCAAAATCACGATTTGCGTTCATTTCGGGCTACGGTTGCAGATGTTCAAACGGGTGACGAAATCATTATCCCGAGGGATATATCCAATATCGCATTACTCAACGAGATCCTGATTCCATAGGAGGCTCGAAGTATGCGTCTTAATCTTGGAGTCATGGACATGGATTGCCCCGGTAATCATGGCGTTCTCCGTTCAATTGTGGTGGCGGTGTGGGTTTGCTTGACGACCTTTTCCGGGTGCTCGGCACAGGAGCCTGTTATGAAGAATCAAAATAAAGAGATCTCATTTTTGCTGCAATTGGACGCCTTGATGATAGAGAGGGGAGAAGAGATTGATGGAATTGAGTGGATCGATTGGCGGGGTTCGCCTCATCTTGTCGTTTCCTCGCACCAGAAGGATTTTAAGCCCAGCCTGCAATTCTTCTCTGTCGAGAATCCCCCGCGCCTGCTGTCTGAAAACACCCTCATGCTCCCGCCCCAGACGTCGAGGCCGCAGTGGAGCTTGATGGCCGCGGATAACGGATCCTTCTTTGTTGCGCTGACACGCCCGGGAAGCGCTTTTTGCCCGCTGGCATTATGGGATTCGAATTCCCCCAAAGATATTGATTTGAGCGCGCAACGATTAGGAGGTGTTTTCAGCAACCCCCGATTCGTGAAGGGTATGCAGGGAGTTATTCCACCCGTGATCGCTGTGGATGGCGCTGAAGCATCGAAAGCGGTGGTTTTGTTCACTCCACCTGAGAGTGGCGACTCCTGGAATTATAGGGTTCTCTATAAACCTGAGACGGGTGTTGTCCAGCAAGCGGAGATGATACGAATTGATGACGGTTATTGGCTCTTTTACAAACTATTTGTACCCGGAAGCGTCGAATCCGATTCCCAAGGCGCGATTCCTTCGCGGCCGAATATACATTTTGGAACCATCGCGCCAGGAATATTAAGCTGCGCCCGGTTCGATGGGAATTTCAATATTCTGGGATCCCCTTTTCGGCCGCTCAATGACGATTTGTTCTTTGAATTCGATGTTGATCTCTGTGGTGAACGTCTTGTTGTATTGGGAACGACGGATTCAGGCATCCTGATCAGTGAAGGATGTCTTGTGGGAGACGCCTTCCAATGGATAACAAAGACACAGCGCAACCTGACCGGACTGTGTTCCGAGCCCACGGTGATAATCAATGGAAATAGTCTATACATTGCTCTTGTGGAAGATCTGGGATCGCCCACGGCGCGGGTTCTTTATGCGCGTCGATGAATTCGGGGTTGGTTGCCTTTAATTACGACCTTTTTCCAGGAGATTCTCCCGGGCAGAGAAGGAGCCTGGCGGCTGCGCAAACCGCCAGGCTTTTGATCAACTCAGATGACACCGCCGATGCATAAGCTAAAACTTCTCGGGTTTCCAGATCTTCCAGACCTTGCCCACCAGATCGGGCCCCACTTTCAGCGTCGGTTTGCCGGGAACCCAGCCGGCCGGTGTGGCCTCAGCCCCCTTCGTTTCGCGAACCAATTGAAATGCCTGAACTTGCCGGACCAACTCCGCGAAGTTGCGTCCGACGGGAGGTGTCATAACCTCCATCGCTTGTATGACCCCATCGGGATCGATAAGGAAGCGGCCGCGGATATCAACGCCGGCATCTTCGTCATAGACACCATAGACCTGGCCGATCCGGCCGCCTGCATCCGTCAGCATCGGAAAGGGTACGCCGCCATCGACCATCTTAGACAATTCCTCTTCCTGCCACATTTTATGTGTGAAGCGGCTGTCGGCGCTCATTGAAAGGACCTGAACACCGAGCTTTTGTAACGCCGCGTAATTGGCGGCAACTGCCGCCAGCTCCGTCGGTCAAACAAAAGTGAAATCACCGGGATAGAAGCAGAGCGTCAGCCATTGGCCCTTATAATCAGAGAGTTTGATATTCTTGAAGCCGCCATTGATATAAGCGCTGGCTTCAAAGTCCGGAGCTGGTTTTCCAACCTTCGCCATCATGATCGTGCTCCTTTCTAAGGGGATGGACGCCGGCGCATCTGCCGACGCCGGTGGGTGAATGGGGCCGCCGGCCGGTTTCACGCATCCGTCTTGTTCCTTTGGCATGATCTTACCGCCTTTCAAATAACTCGAATTCCCACTGCGAGTCGTAAGTTATCCTGCACATGAACCATAATAAACATACATCCATGGCAGTGCAGGAATCAAAGGGAATGGCGATTATCGTATGCACCAATAGCGCACCTTTTCAGCATCGAGGAATGTCTCCGCGCCGGCGCCTCTGAGCATAGCAAAGGTGGCGAGCATCCCCGCCTCAGTGCCCGTGGGGGCGGCAACCGTTACGGAACGCGGAGCGCCCACCACCGGCCAACCGGTCCGTGGATTCAGAAGATGCGAATAGCGCACCCCATTCCGTTCGATGAATCGATGCGCATCGCCGCTGGTTGCCAGGGCTCCCTGCCAGAGGGCGACACGCCGGATGGGTCTTTCCTCGGAGCGCGGATCATCGATTCCCACCTGCCAGGGTTGGTCCCCGGAACGGGGTCCGCTCGCAAACAGGTCTCCCCCAAGGTTTACGAGATAGGGTCCGTCGGTCGCAGTGGAGAGAAGAGCCGCCACCCGATCGACAGCATATTCCTTGCCGATCCCCCCCAGATCAATTTCCATCCCCTGCGGCAGGAGGAGGGTGGGGGGATTCCATCGCAGTTTTTCCCATCCGATTAGGGGCAGGATCGAGCGGACAGCCTCCTGAGATGGCAATTGATCACCGCCGTCGAAGTGCCAAACGCGCCGCAGGACACCCGAAGTGATATCGAATCGTCCGTCACTCAGCCTGTGACAGGTTTGTGCAAAATCGATGAGCGCCGCCGTCTCTTCATCGACATTGATGGGCGCTCCCCGGGAAGAATGGATCCGGTGGATGATATTGTCGTTTCTGTAACGGCTGAACTTTGTTTCGATGCGGATGACTTCACGGCGGGCGATATCGTAGAGGCGCTCCGCCACCTTGCGCCGGCCCGTTTCTATGAGGATCTCACACGGGCTGGCCATGGCGGTAAAGCGCCCCATCCAAAGATCATCGCGCCGGAGGAGTTCCATTCCCTCCGCGGGGTGCCGCGGGCCTACCACCACTCGACCGGGAAAGAGGTGCCCACCCGGATCATCCAGGCGCTGACGTCGGGAAAGAGATCAGGTCCCACCAGCGACCCGAAGGCATCCGGCGGGCTGCTATCCCCTTGCTGCAGGTAGTACTCGATTCCAAAACGAAGAGCGAGACCCGAGTCGAGGGTGTGAACGGCCTGCACGCCATAGGTGGCCGCCGTGAATGTTCCTATACGATAATCAGCGCTGGCGAATGTGGGCAGCGTCCGGCCCGACACGAGGTAGCGATTGTAAAAGTCAGCCTGATGCTGATGGTAGATGCGAAAGTGTGGCTCTATCTCCGTGCGATTCCCGAAGCGATGGGAAAGATGAAGATCCAGCGTGGAGGAATGGATCGACCAGGAATCCCAATAGTAGCGATAGGATGCCGTGGCGACATCGGATCCGATCATACGTCGGACTTCACCATAGAGACTCTGCTTTGTGCGCCGATCCGGGCGGTTTTCATAAAGGTACTGCAGCGGTTCTCCAGGTTCCGCCTCGTAGGGCGACTGAACCAGCGAGAGTATTTTATAAGGATCGGTCAGGTAGCCGGAGGAGTATCCTCTTGTATAATTCAACCGTGCGATGGTGGCCCGATCGAGGACCTGGGTCAGGCCGACGAGGAAATCGGCGATATCCTTGGCCTCTGCAGGACCTCCGGACCGGCCCCCGCCCTCATCCCCATCGTCATCCTTTTGGAAATCGTCTCCTTTATTTTCATCTGCGGATGATCCTGTTAGAGGCGTCAACGCCGTCGGTATTCCGCCGGTGGGATCGACCGTATCGTGGGAGAGGGAGAATCCGGCCGCCAGGGTGGTGTTCCGCATGGCTAGATCGCGGGTGATGACTCCTGAAATCCCCAGCGAGAGGTAATCCGTCTCGGAGGAAATGTTCATCCCGAGGTTCGCTTGACTCATGCGCCCCAGGGGATGAATCCATGTCGCCGAGCCGGCAAAGCGCTCATCGCGAAAAGTCGGGTCGAGGGGTGTGTCGCCCGGGGCGATCGAATAGGAGTTCTTCCCCGATGGTCCCGTAAAGGTCTGGACCCGGTCGGCGGGTGTCGCGCCGCTGGCCGATGCGCCCGTCAGGGCGTCGTATACAAACTTTAACAATAATGAGCCGCCGGATTTCAGTTCTTTTGAGCCCTCGATGGCTGTTTCCACCGCGGTGACACGGTTGGGCTCGGTGTAGACGAGAGTGGTTCCTTCGACCTGTCCGGCCCGCGATGGACCCGGAATGGCCGTTAGGAGGAGGCCAGTGGCCGCCGCCAGGCCGGTTCTCACTCCCTCCCGGGCCGCCGCCTTAGGCCGTCTCCTTGAGAATGGGTTTAATTGCATCCGCACCCACCTCCGCCGAAACCGCCGCCGCCGCTGGAGGCTTCCTTGCTGAAGTAGATATGGTCATCAATGCCGTTTTGCACCCGGTTCGCGTCGGCCTGCATCCGTGGATCGGCCAGCAGGTCACGCTCCCACGGCTGGACCCGGGCGCAGCTGCTGAAAACTGTGAAAAGGAGGGACGCGGCTAGCAAGAGGAAGGAGAGTCGGGCTCCTGGGCGAAGGGTCGCTTTCATGGGCTATCTCCGTGTGGTATCAGGCGGCGTTTCACTCAGCAGGGAGATAATCTCGGACTCCCATGCTTCTGTTTCAGATTCCCTGAAACCCAGGTGAACCGCCCGCTGTTGGCCCTGGCGGTCGAAGAGCAGGGAGGTCGGCATGGCTTCGATCTGATAGGCCTCCGCCAGCTTCCCTTCGGGATCATGAAAGATGCGGAACGCAGCGGGGTTCTGCTTTAAGAAGGACTCGGCCGCCTTACGGTCGCGGTCCATATCCACGGCAACCACCTCGAATCCCTGGTTTCCAAAGCGCGCCTGCATCGCCCTCATCCATGGGAAGGATTGCTTGCAGGGCTTGCACCAGGAGGCCCAAAAATCGAGATAGATGACCTTTCCTTTGTATGCGGAGAGATCGAACAGGGTGCTATCACTCTCGGCAGCCGTGGTCTTTTCGCCAGCCATTACAGTGCCGGGAATAGAGGTTTCCATGAAGGCAGACAAGATGAAGGCAGACAAGATGAAGGTGGTGAGCCCACCAGTTGTCTTTACAGTGTTGCGGCTCTTAGAAGGTCGCATTTGAAGTCTCCTCATCCGATATCCCAGGTCATTTAGTGGATAACAGCGTTCCTACCGGTATCGCCTGAAGAAGTTCCAAACCATCGGCGGGGATCAATTCTCCTATCCCATGCGTCAGTGGATGGCGGATTTCCTGGAACTCTGCTAGGGTGCACGGGATAGTTGCGCTGGACGGATGATGAGGGGAGTCGTCTTGATGATCAATAAACATGTCAGTCTCAATTTGAATGTCCGCGGGTTGGGGCAATCCGCGACGTTGAGTGTGAACGACCGTATCCGAACGCTGAAGGCGGAGGGGAAGACCGTCTACCGCCTGGGGCTGGGGCAATCGCCTTTTCCAATCCCTCAATCCATCGTTGAATCGCTTCGAACGCATGCCCATGAAAGAGATTATTTGCCGGCCAAGGGGCATGCGGATCTGCGGGCCGCCGTGGCGGATTATCATCGCCGGACCGATGGTGTCGCCGCGGATTCAGAGGGCGTTCTGATCGGCCCCGGATCCAAAGAGCTCATGTTCATTCTCCAACTCGTCTTTTACGGCGAGCTGTTGGTGCCGGCGCCATGCTGGGTTTCGTACATCCCGCAGGCCAAGATTATCGGCCGGCAGGTGAGTTTGATCCAAACAGCTCTTGACGACGGATACATGATCTCTGCGAAGCGGCTGGAGGAGCATTGCGCGGAAGAGAAGGACGACCTCCGACCGCGCATCCTTGTGTTGAACTACCCGAATAATCCGGTTGGATCGACTTATACAGCGGATGAACTCGAGAAGCTCGCCGCTGTCGCTCGCAAATACCAGGTTATACTATTGTCGGATGAGATATACGCCCAGCTCGACCACAAGGGCGCCCATGTTTCGGTGGCCCGCTACTACCCTGAGGGGACGATCATCAGCTCCGGTCTTTCTAAATGGTGCGGCGCGGGCGGCTGGCGCCTTGGCACTTTTACCTTTCCAAAGGATCTCGATTGGCTTCTCGATAAAATGGCGTCGGTGGCCAGCGAAACGTATACATCGGTCAGCGCGCCGATCCAGTTTGCGGCGATTCGGGCCTTTGAGGGAGGGGAGCTGATAGACCACCATCTCCGCCACTACCGCCGGATACTGGAAGCGGTGGGAAAGCGCTGCGCCGGTATCTTGAACCGGGCGGGTATCGGTTTCATCCCCCCGACCGGCGGATTTTATATTTTCGCCGATTTTTCGAAGTATGCTGAAGCTCTTGCGGCAAAGAGCATTCATGGAAGCCCCGACCTGGCAAACCGGCTGATTGAGGAAACAGGGGTGGCGGTCATACCCGGAGCGGCGTTTGGGCGCCCCAAAGAGGAGTTGAGCGCCCGTCTTGCCTATGTCGATTTTGATGGCGCCGGAACGTTGGCCGCGAGTGAATCGATCCCTCTCGAAACCCGGCTTTCTGAAAGCTTTGTTGATGAGTACTGCCCCAAGGTGGTCCAAGCCTTCCAAATCATCAGTGATTGGGTCCGAGCCTAAGTTTCGAGTTGCCTTACCTTCTTCAGACCAAGATTGGATTCTAGTGCCGGCCTGTCTTCACCCTGACAATATCAGACCCACGGAAAACAAGACCCCCCTCCAGCATTCCCCTTAAGAATAGCTCCACCGTTTCGCTGTGCAGATCTCCGTTTTCTTCCAGCTGCGCCTGGGAGAAATGAAGAACCAGGTCCTCATCTCCATCACCATCGATATCTTCGGTGCGTTCCAAAATGCTGATATTGCGCTTTGCAGCTACCGGGGTGTCATTGCCGTCATCATTCCCGAGCGTGACGGTGTTGGGATCAACCACGGTGGCATCAAAACCGTTCATAGAGAGCAGCGCCACCGGAATGTTGCCTTTTGCACCGAGTCGAATCGTGTTTAGATCGTTGCCGGGTTTAATGTCGATCTCTACAGTGAGGAACTCGGATGTCCCATCGATTGAGTTAAAGGCAATATTATCGACAGCCTCGGATTGATCGGTGGGCGAGGTGATAATGACCTGAGAAATGAGCACTTCGGAGGCGAATCCCCAAAATCTTCCGCTGTTGCCGGCAAAGGCCTGCGTGAAGGCTTGAAATCCATCTTCGCCGATGATCTCGATTTCAAAATACTCTTCAGTAAAGTAGCTGATGAGATCCAAACCCAATCCATTGACCCTGCCATCCGGGAATTCGAGAATCAGAGCATCGGGGCAGCTTGTCACGGCAATATTCTTCGAGGGATTGTAAAAGAAATCCGGACCGACAAGCGCGAGTTCGAGTCCGCCATGATCATTGTTTGTTAATATTTCGATTCCAGGCAGGATGTCGCCCGGTTCAAAGCAGTCATTGTCAGTATGCTCGTTAAGCGGCTGTGAACAGCCGAGGATCTGACCGTCTCCGATGTTGCCCTCTTCAAAATCTTCAACTTGAAGGCCGGGGAAAGCTTCATCAAAGTCAGCTCGTTGGTAAAAATAGATTAGGGATCCCTCAGTCTTTGGAGCCGTACCTGTTTCTGGGGATGCCGCTGAAGGTTGTCCCACTACTGGAACACCGAGTCTAGCCTGCTCCAGAATCGAGGAGGGGTTCTGACCGGTGCTATTTGTTAAACCCTCTCCGCATCCCCACAGGCAAACGGCGAGGGCCATGGTCAACAGCCCCGGCCATGATTTGCTTGTTCTTGATCTCATGACCACTCCCCTTTCTTTTTGAGCTTATTTATAGCATCGGCAGCTTTGACATTCCCTGAAGAGCAGCGGATCCATGATGAATCTCAATATCAAGTATCCTATTGCCCGAGAGCGCATTATCCCAATGGGTGAAGATGACTGACGGTTAAATTTGGGCCGCAAGAAGGAGAAAGAAAGAGAGCGGAGCCATTCCGGCTCCGCTCTTTAACAAACACCAGTTGATCCGCCCGGGATATCCCCGATCGCTGGTTTCTAATAGATGCTCTTGATCAGACCCCAGGTGCTCATCTTCGCCGGTGTCGGCGGACAGTACAGCAGATCGAACTTGCCATCTGTGTGGTTTGTGTATCCCTGGGGAATGGGAACGACATCGGGATCATCCGTCCATGTCCCTAGGACCGGGCCGCCACAACCCAGCAGCAAGTTAGAGAGCGTGCCGCCGGTGCATTCCCAATCGGCCGTCATCGTACCCGTGGCGCCGGGGGGCGCGCCGGTATCGATGAGGAAGACATGGAAATTGGCCATTGTTCCTTCGAGGACGAGATCGCCGTCCACAAAAGAGGATGGCGCCGTTGCATTGGGAGGAAACACACCGAAATCAAAATCGGGTGTCACATCCGCATAAATTTTGAAAGTACCATCGGTGTAGTCGGTCTCGTAGATCATTCCGCCAATGACAGCAGTTCCCAATGAAGTGAGTCCCTCGAAAACAAAGGTGTACTCAACGAGATCGGGATCAAGGTCACCCAAGGGATCGTAGAAGGTATCGATCCTGCCGTAGATCGTTAATTCAGATCCCGGATTACTGATGTGGCCCGAGTAATCGGTTTCCCATCCAAAGCAGCTTGGACCCCAATCGAGGAGTGGGTCCTGCGCCATGACGGGAACGGAAATGACAAGAGAGGCGAAGACAAACCCAATGGCTAGTATAAAGGCGGATCGCATAATTTGTCGCTCCTTTCCAATTCCCGGGAAGCTTTTATAGCATTCCCGGAAACCAGAGATGTCTTTAAAGCTAGTCGTTATAGAAACTCTTAATTTGCCCCCAGGTTGCGCTGTGGGTGGCCGTCGGCAGCTGATCCAGATACACTTCGCCATCAACCTGGTTTGTATATCCACTGGGCGTATATGGGGGTTGTCCCAATCCCAAAGCCGCCAATGTCCAGCCGGCGCGTATCGTTGATGACATGTTTTCGATGCAGACACCTTCATTGAAATTGATCGTTCCGGTGAAGGAACCGTTACCACTCACCGTCTCGATGACTATCGTTAGGCTGGTAAAATAGCCACCAAGCAAGTGCGTTCCATCAATGAATGTGGAGGGTGCGGTCGGGTTCGGCGGATAGGTTCCGTAATCGGCAGAGGTTCCGTCGATACGCGAATCCTCATAGAAGGAGATGGTCCCATCGCCCCCGTAGTAATTGTAAAAAACGTATGTTCCCACCGTTTCCGTGGTAGAAAGGGCGCCGCTATGGATGTGGACCGTATATTCGTAATTGTCCTCATCCATGACCATAAAATCTGCGTTGGCTGAGACCATGGGGCCGATAGTTGCGTAAAATTGGCCCTCATCAGTGTAGTTTTGCGGAAGGGGCCATGTGAAATCGTACCCATGGTAGTCCGCCAACCATATGGACCCAATCGCCGGTGCGGTGAACAGGGCGGCAAGACAGAGCGCCACCAGAGCTTTTAGAACAACTTTCATGTTGCGCCTCCCAAGTCCTGTCTGCGGTCCAGCAACGACAGGCCCAATGTTGGTAGTCCAAGCAGTTTGTTCAACTTAATGGGAGCCAATGAGATGCGAATTACTCCTATTGCTGGAAAAGATACCACCGATTATTAACCAAGTCAATAGGAATTCGGGTCAAATGCCCCTAACTCCTTCTGGAATAGGAGTCAAAGGGCCTGTTCTTCGATGGAAGCAATAAATGTAAGTTAAAATTATTGATGAAATATATTAGTATGTATTATAATGGCCGAGACAAACGCTTTCATCAGCATGCGCCGCATCTTCAGTTGTCTATGTTGATACGAGGATGGGTTCCTGATATTGATGACCGGTGTCTATTAGCCCGCAACCTGAATCTTCAAGCGAGGAGCATGGGCCCACTCGGCCGATATGAAGAAACCGAATGATATCCATCGCCGATGCCTTTCTCAAGGTCCCTTGTTTTTAGTGCCTATTGTGATTTTTGGCATTTGGTGGGGGAGTATCCGACCCTTCATTGCAAGTCAGGTATTTGTGAGAGGGGCGTATAGGAAATCCCTGGAGTATGACACTTTCATAAACCATGAGTCCCGGCGTTTTCTGTCCCAGCATGTTCTTAACGGTGAAGACCTGTTGCCCGTTGATTATATTGTTGATGAAATGGAGAAGAATGTTCAAGAACATCCGCTGGATGCGAAGAGTTATATTTACCTGGGCCTGCTCTATAGCAAAAATGCAAGGGACAAAGACAAAGCAAAGTGGGCCGTGCGAGAGGCCCGGCGATTAGCCCCTTTCCGTCCGGAAGTTCGAGATATGGAGGAATTGTGCAAACCATAATTCGAACAGGACTTTTTGCGGTGTTATGCATTCCGCTCATTGTGACTGATTCGACGTTTTACCCCTTCGTTTTCGGCAAGGCCATTGCCTTCCAGGTCCTCATCGGTCTCCTCTTTGTACTGTGGTTGATCTTGCTTGCCCGGGGAGAAGTCAAACTTCGATGGACCCTGCTCAATGTCTCGTTGCTCATATTCTTTATTATGATGGGTTTGGCGACGATATTGAGTGTGGATCGCATCCGCAGCTTCTGGAGTACGCAGGAGAGGATGACGGGATTCTTTAATATGGTTCATTACGGGCTTTTCTTTCTAATGCTATCCACGCTCTTCTCGAAAGATCTGTTTTTGTGGCTATTTCGTTTCTCTCTCCTCGTCTCTTTGGTCATGGGGATACTGGCCCTCGGCAATTTTGCCGGCCGGCTCTCCGGGACGCTGGGCAATCCAGGATTCCTTGCCATCTATATGATGATGCATGTTCTATTTTCAATCTTCCTGATAATCAAAGATCGTAGAGTTCTCTGGCGTATTTGTTATGGAATGGTTCTTGTCTCTGATTTGTTCATCCTCATCTTTACAAAAACACGAGCCGTCTATATGGGCTTGGTTATTGGCGCAATAATCCTATTGGGCGGATTGTTTCTTAAGGCCCAATTGAGGAATCGAATTGCTGGATTGATCCTCTTGTTCGTTTTTGTTTTTGGGATGATCGGTTTGCTGTGGTTTGATGAGTACAGAAGCTTAAAACCAAGTGAGGCGCGCATCATCTCCTGGTCTATCTCGTGGAACGCCTTCAAGGAGAAGCCCCTGCTGGGTTGGGGGCCGGAAAACTATGTCATCCCCTATGCCAAATACTTTCCGGCAGACAGATTGCCGCCGGAGAGTTCCTGGTTCGATAAAGCGCATAACATTTTCTGGGAGTATGCTGTCACGATGGGCATGCTCGGTCTTCTGGCCTATTTAACAGTATTCATTATTGCGGGGAAGCGGGCTCTATTCAGCGCTGCGATCATCGCCGGTTATCTTGTCGCCCACTGCTTCTGGATAGAAACATCCAGCTGTCTGATTCCCCTCTATCTGGTGTTTGCTTGGACCGATGTCGATAAGATCAGGGATTGACGGTTCGGGCCAAGCGAAAGCCGAATTTAGTTCTATAAGGGTAGCTTGGTGTTCCTCCGGAACGGTAGGAGCAACGCAGCTCCTCGGTGGAAGACGCGTTCCATGAGCCTCCGCGAATGACGCGATAATTCCCGCTCCCGGCATCAACGGGATCGGTTACGGGTGTTGTTCCAAGTTCGCATAACCACCAATCATTGCACCACTCATAAACATTTCCGGCCATGTCGGATAGCGTGAGAAGTCCGGGTGCGTCGGGGAAACTGCCTATGGGCCTGGTCCAACTAATGCAGTTACAGTTTGCATAATTACAGTTATGAGGTTCATTCCCCCATGGGTAAATGCGCTCATCATCATATTGCGCCGCATATTCCCACTCGGCATCGGTTGGCAGGCGGTATCCCTGGGCGCTATATGGATCGCCATTGTTGCAGGCCCAATCGCCTGTGTGCGCATACGCCCGGGGCAATCCTTCTCGCAAGCTCAGCCAGTCACAGAATCGCGCTGCACCATACCAGCTGGCTGACTGGATTGGATGAGCAGAAGGGTCGTATCCATCGGGATACGTGTACTGAGCGCTATTTGATGGTGACTGACGCAGATAGAATGTCCCGGCGCCGTCAAATTGAATCTCGGAATAAGAATTGTTGAAATCGAGGAGGAGTTCGGTGCCGCCGTCCAGGTTATCCAGGAGCGATACAGTTGTTGCAGTGACATAGCCCTGATCAAATGCCCACTGAACCATTTCCAAGTATTCCAGGTTTGTTACCTCATGCTGCCCGAGATAAAAGTCGCGGGTCAAGGTGACTTCATGCTCGTCCAGGCCGCACGAAGCTTCCCCATCGCCCATCATAAAAATTCCAGCGGGCACAGTAACAAGCTGGAACATATCAAAGAATGTTACACTGTCGATCTCCGCCACCGAGTAGTAATTGGAGCTTACTCCTTGGTGGATCCGCATCCTTAGTTCGCCGTGGCTCGCTGAGATGCCGAATAATATTGTAATGCCGATGATCGCCATGATGGCCCGCCGCATGGATGCGTCCTCCCAATGGTGTCAGGATCATGATCTCCGAAATCCCGCTACATATCGAAAGAGAATACCCTATCTACCGTTGAATTGCAAGGATAGGTATTATGAGCCGCTCCTTGAAATGAGCGGCACCCGGTCGACGATCCGCACGCGCAGGCCGCGATGGCAGATCATCGTCGAGCCATCAATATTGGCCGGAAAGGGTTTGGGTTTTGAAGGTGAAAGCTCCAGGCAATTCCTGATGAGATAGGATTGCATTCCCCAAGCTTCGGGATCCTCCATAATTTTTCCGCTGCGGGCCCGCGTTGCCTGCTGAGGCAATTTTCGAATGCCGATATCTCTCATTGCGAAAAGATGAAAATGCCCGGAGCCAAGAGGATCTGATGTGAATGATAATTCCGGACCAAGATAACCATTGAGGATGATCAGGGCCTGGTAGCGGTCTTCAGCGACATCGTGGCCATCCACATGAATCTTCCACCGCCCTTGCCCGCCGAAGGGTCCTTTAGAAAGGCGTTCGCCTAATGAGAGGATCATTCCTGTTGTAAAGGGACCGAGATCACCGAAGAACTGGCTCAGGATTCCCTTGTACCATTTGATATATCGATTTTCTGTATAGTATGGGATCCGGCCGAAAATCTCAGCACCGCCATAGCCGACAAAGTGGATCGATGTGACATTTCCTTCAACGCTCTCGGCGAGAAGGACATCGCAGGGAAGCGTGCTTCGCCTTTCAATCGATTCAGCAAAGACACGAACGGCCTCCTCGATCTTATCAGGCATATCCAACACCTTGCCGATGAGATCGGCCGATCCCTTTCGAAGAAAGCCAAGGCGGATTTCACTCAGTGCGATTCCCGAGTCGATACAACCCTCCAGCACATTTCTGAAGGTGCCGGATCCGCCGGCTGAGATCGGGATGCGCCCTCCCTCTGTAAGAATTTGCGACGTTTTTTCACGGGCTGCTTTGTGAGTGTCTACTTCATGCAATTGTACATTATCGAAACCCTGATCCCTAAAAAGGGGCACGATGCGTTCCACTTTCTTCCAATCCTGGATTGATCCGGAGATGGTGGTCGCGATAATGTCGATCCGTTCAGTCTTCATCGTAATGTTCCCCTAATCGCCATCCCGGCACTCATCTTTCCATCGATTCTTAGCGTTTTCTGCAAACTTCTGCGCCTCGGCCGCGACAATGTCCAACGCTCGGCCGCCATCCAACACCAGGACCGGCATCTCCCAATATTTATTCAAGACTGAGCAGACAAGGAGATAGGCCTCCCGCAACTTGGCCAGTTTCTCCTCCGTTTCGTGCACCTGTTTCTTTTCTCCCCGCGCATCGATCCGTCTTATACAAACTTCCGGAGGAACATCAAGAAAGATCACCAAGTCCGGAGTCTGCATCTGATCAAGGTGAAGTTGTTTCAAACGAATTAGTTCTGGGAACTGCCTAAAGATGGGGTCATCACGCCTTATCTTCAATGATCCCTTAGGGCCGCGTCCCGTCAGGATGGCCAGCGCTTTGGCGCAAAGTTCCTCGTTGAAATGCTCTTCCCTGTAGAGGATAGACCAGGCGGTAAGGTTTAGCAGGGGCATCCCATCCATGAAGACCGCTTCGGGCCGATACCACCGTCCCGCTTCCTTCAATAGCCGGTCGCGAAGCAGAAGCTCGGCCAGTTTTGGGATCTTATACCTCACCAGCGACTTCGCTTGCTTTGCCTGGGCTCCGATCCATCGGCGGACCTTTTCCGTCAGGAGAGGTTGAAGATGCAGTAATTCCCGGCGCTCAAAAAGCTCCAGCCGGTCGCTGATCAGGCAGGTCCTATCCGTGGAGGAAAACGCAATAGCCATTCGACGGGACAGAGTCGATTTACCCGATCCATCAATGCCAAGCATTGCGGTCGTGAACATCCTATGCCGCTTTTCAGATCGGTGCTGGCGCGCCACCTGCGCCCGTGCATTTAGATCCTCCAAACCCCTCTGCAGGGAGAGCGTGATATCGCTGCAATCTCCCTGGAGGCGTTGGGGAGGGGCGATCGTCACATGGTTCCAAAGGGGAATAGGAAACGGAGCTTTTCTGGGGAAGGCCCTTTCGGGGCCTTCCAAGAAGGCTGGGACGACCGGGATGGACCGGTTGGCTTCAACAATTCTACCGATCCCGCTGCGGAACCCCTGCATCCGGCCCGGCTCACCGCGGGTTCCCTCGGGGAAGATGATGATGTTCGCGCCCCTGTCGAGCGCGGCTTGGATCGCCGGGAGGGCTTTCCCGCTTTCGCCGCTTCGATCGATCCAAATCGGTTGAAAAAGAAAACTGATGATCCTGAACAAGCCATTGGACTTCGCAAAATAATCACCGGCTGCAACGGGATGGGTCCTGAGGATCTGCCGCAGAGGCAGGGCGGCGTACAGAAGCAGGGTGTCGAGGTGGCTGTTGTGGTTCGAGATGAGAATGAAACGATCCAAATCCTCCAGGTTCTCCCGCCCGCGAATATTGATACCGAAGACCGCCCAGATGAGGGGACGCAGAACGAGAAGGTAGAGCAGAAAACGGGTGGATAGCGCCTCTTTTAACTTCATGGTCCTAGAGATTTCCCCAATGGAGGAACCATCGCAGATAGTGAAAGACGATGGGCGCAGGAAAGAGATAGGGTTTCAGCGAATTTAAAACAAGCCCCCGGCCCGGCTCCAGACGATCAGGGGAGACACCGAGATCCTCCTCCATGCCCCGCAGGGTGAAATTTCCGCCGACGACGAGAATGGGAACCATGACCCCTAAAATCGCGGAATGGATCCGTGGAATTGTCGTCCAGGGTGAAACCAGTAATGTTAAAATCACCGTTACCAATGTTGCGATCATGTAACCCAGCAGCGTCTTTCCAAGCAGTAACTTTCTCAAAATCAAGTCGCACACGGCGACTGTGAAAATCAGCAACATCGCCATCCGGACCGAGAAATAGGCAAGGTAACCGATATGTCCCATGCAGTAGGCAAACAAAAAAAGCCCCAAATCGATAGCGCCGATGGAGAAGACCGCGCCCCGGGAAACACCTCCGCCGATGGCCACCAGAAAAGGAATCAGAAGAAACGCATAGACAGGAATGGAAATGATAAACATTCCATACCAGTTGATATGAATGAAATATGTCATAAAGGGGATTGATAGATAAGCGCCGAGAATTCCCCAACGGTCTTGGAGCCGGAAGTCGACCAAAGAAAAGTACTCGCGCAGCGCCAGGAAAGAAAAACCGGCGAAGAGCCAAATGGCGAGCCGGAACGAAATCCAATCGGCCACACTGAGCAGAAGGAAGAACCCCCAGAAATAGGATGTGTGCGGCGGCATGCGGAAACGCCCGCGGCTGACCGATCCGGCCAGGAGGAGCAGGGTGATGAAAGCAAAAACGCCCAGGGAAAATGGTGTCGGCGCTGCATCCAACATCGGCCACCAGCCTTTCTCTTGATCGACATGCAAAGTCTATTCTGAGTTCCGTCGGGAAGCAATCGATAAGAGCCGTCTGCAATGGGCGGTTAAAGGCGGGATGTGGGCGAAGGGGAGCGGGCACAAGAACCACCCCGGAGATTCTCCCCCGGGGTGGTTCTCGCTCCAGTGTTCCGGCTCCGGTCCCTTTCGCGGCCGGACCATTTTAAGAGGACGCCTATTTCAGGCAAACGACTTTCTTTGTATAACTTTGATTTCGCCCCCTCAGAAGAGCAAACTTAATCAATGGGTCGAGGATCACCACATCCCATCCTTCACCCGAGATAGAGATCACTGATGAAATGATCGCTAAATCCATGATGCAGCAAAATGCCTTCAAAAGACGCGCCGGCCGATGCCGCACGCGGCCTTCCGTCCAATCCGGCTTTCACACCTCTGTGCGGATATCCGCATCGGCGGTGCCGGCAAGGCTACCCCGCAGGAGGGCGAGCAGAAGCAAAAAAGTTATCCGTCTCATGAAACGCTCCCCCCTGGATTACCGCTGAGTCCTTTCATACGCGGCTCTGCGTTCCTTTTCCTTCCCGAGGCGCATCAGATGCCATCGACCGTTTCTTGAAGGAATTCAGCAATCTCCGTGTTGCCGATCTTCTCAGCATGCCTGATCTGGCATCGAAACATTTCGACTTCGGTCATCACCTTGACCTCTTCAATCTCGCGTTGGATCCGGATGATCTCATGGTGGTCTTCGGTCCCGGCCAGCGCCGCCATCAACTCGTCCAGTTTGATATCCTGCGCTTCGATCAAGGCTTGGATTTCAACCATGACGGGATGGGCCGGCGGCTTGGCGGGGGTTTCGGCCTGGTTGTTTCTGTTTCGCCGGCGGGTGCTTCCTGAGTGGCTGCTGCATCGGCCTTGATCTCGCTCCTGAGAGGGAAAAGGACCAAGATGAAGAGAATCAGCAAGCCGACAGGGATCCGGCCATTGTTAGGTCTGAGTTTCATGGGGCTCTCCTTTTAGGGAACAGAGGGCCTGACCGCCTCATATCGGAGGACGAGCGATTCCCGCGAAGCGAACGGCCTTTCTGCGAAGATGATTTTTGGGGAATTTATGTTCGGTTCCCGGGAGCCATCCGTCATCGGGTACAGACGCGACACAGCGCGGTGGGAAATGACCTACCGGCCAAACCGCTCTTCTCTCACTCCCGGTGGACGGCTATGCTTATACGGTCCTCGTTTCAGCTATCAGAAGAGTTCTGGATCCGGAGGTCTGGTTCACCGTGTCGCCCCATCCGCCCACAGATGATCCAAGGGCCCCAACGGAGATGGAATCGACGAACCATCTGATCCAACGGGCACGGATAGGCGATGATACGGCCTGGCCGAGATCTGCCGCCGTTTTCTGTCGCGGAGGCAGCGCAGCCGGGGCGTTTGGGTTCGCCAAATCGATCTGATCAATCCCTCGCCGTAAGTGGCGGACAGAGCCGGCTACAAGAGCAGGAACCTCAAGGGCGGCTTCCCCATTGGTGGGCCCCCTTCCGAATTATCTTCAATAATATCATGATCATAGTGGTTCGCTTGGCCACGCGACCCATGGGCTGTTTTAAATCTTGGGAGAAACCCGATGATAAGGGGACGGCTCGCGTCGATTGTTTTTTCGCCATTCTTTTAAGTCGGCTGCCGGCCGACGCACAGGTTCCGGAAGCGCAGGATTCAATTTCAGCCGCATCCTCCAAGCAGATTACCCCCGTCGATTCGCTTTCTGCGGCGGAGGAATTGACCAGCCAGCGCCAATTCGCACCCGCCGGAGATTTGCCGTTGCGCCTTCTTCCTCGCGTCGAAGAGAAGTACGGACCGGATTCCCATGAGGCGGGCCGGGTTTTCGATCCCCTGGTCATGTGTCTCTGGCAGTTGGGCCAAAGCCAGACGGAAGAGACCATAGCCTTGGCCGACCGGGCCATTGAGTTGAAAGAGAGGCTTTACGGGGCGGATTCATGACATCTGGTGATTGGCGGTGATATCGGGTATCATGATCCTCGATAAGATGGTGACGATGCTGATGAGTGATCGGGGGGGGCATGTCGGGAAATTCAAAGGTTCATCAGCGGCGATTTTATAAACCCCGGCCGGCTCTTGTATTCATTAATATTTTTTCGATTTTAATAATTTCCGCCGGTGCGCATGCCGGCCTATCCGGACCGCTCCATGGAGTTTTGGGCCCGGGTGTTTACCAGGTTACCGGGGATATTACCGTGGAGACGGGTTCCTCCCTCACCATCCTTCCCCCCTCCGATTTTCTCTTCAACTATGGGCTTGGATTTGAGATCGATGGCCTGCTCACAGCTGCCGGCACCGAGGCCGATAGTATACGTTTTTTACGTGCGGCCGGCGGTGAGTGGAATCTTGTTCATTTTTTGGATGCATTGGTTGACACCAGCCGGCTTGAATACTGCCGCATATCCGGCTGCCGGTATGGAGGCGTGTTCTGCAACAATTCAAATCTCATCATTAGTCATTGTACAATTAATAACAATGAGGGTTCTTTGGGCGCCGCCATTCGCTGCCACCTGGCGCATATAACCATTCGGGATTCCGATCTGATGAACAACGTCTCCACGCACATGTCAGGCACAGGAGGTGTTCTTCTCAATGCGTCGGTAGGGATCGTCGAAGGGTGCCGGATACTCAATAATACCGGGGGTATGGTCGGAATGGGCGGCGGCGTCAAGTGCTTTGATTCGGTGGTGGCGATCCGGAATTGCCAAATAGAGGGGAATACCGGGCTTGGTGGCGGGGGTGGCCTCTATATCGGCACCTGCATCGGCGCGCGGGTTGAGGATTGTAATATTAACGGCAATCTCTCGGGTGGCGGCGGGGGGGTCTATGCCTATAATTGCAATGATCTCCTGATCGAGCGATGCCGGATTTCCGGCAATCAAGCCCACGTTGGAGCGGGAATTCGCCTTTTCAATTCTGAGTTGGGAATAGCCCGGTCTTCAATTGACGGCAATAGGGCAACGTCGAGGCTGCTGGAAGCCGGCGCCGGAGGAGGCATTTTTGCGACCGATAGCACAGCCCTGGCGCTGACGCATTGCACTATCAGCAGAAATATCGCAGAGCCCTGGGAATCGATTCCGCCGAAAGGGGCCGGCTTATACTTTTTTTATCTTGATTCAACAATAGTGAATACCAATCTTATCAATTGCATTGTCGAAGGGAATGAGGGTGGCGGGGGGCTCTACTTCGAAGACAGCACGGCCGTAATTGACGTTTCTTACAATGATTTCTGGAACAATGAGGGGGGTGATTTCGCCGGGGTTTCAGTGGATCCACAGCTGGGAATCATCACCGGCGGCAACGCCAATGACGATCCCTGTGATCTCTATTTTAACATTTTTGAGAACCCTCGGTTTGTTGACCCGGAATCGGGAAATTTTAATTTGCTTCACCAGTCACCCGCCATCGACGCCGGCGATCCCGGGTTCCCCCATGACCCGGATGGAACCATTGCGGATCAGGGCGCCTTTTGGTTCAATCAGGCCGCCGGATCGATTCCCGCTCCCTTTGATGGCATGGCGCGCCGCGCCTCCATAAAAATCTGGCCGAATCCCTTCAGCACTCGAGCTGACATTCAGTTTTCATTTGAGAGCTTCCAGAACTCCGCGGGGCAATTGGGGATCTACAATGTTCAGGGGCGGCTTATTCTCGAGTTGCCGCCTCTGAGCCGGAGCGCCGGCCTCTATGAATATTCATGGGATGGGCGGGACGGGGCGGGGAAGAAAGTTTGCGATGGCGTCTACTTCGTTCGAGGATCATGGGGACAACGGTCAGCCGGTCAAAAAGTTCTCTACTTGAGATGAGAGCGGGGCGCCCTAATTAAGACCGGCTGGAGCATAGGCCCCAGCCGGTTCTGTCATGATTCGACTTGATGAGCTTTATAGAATTACTCCAGCAACATCATTCGCCGCGTTGCAACATGGGCGCCTGTTTGAATCCGGCAGAAGTAGATGCCTGAGGAGACCCCCTTCGCTTCCCAACGGACATTGTGTACACCCGCCTCGTACGGCCCGTCGGCCAGTGTAGCCACCCTGCGGCCGGTAATGTCAAAGACCTTTATGACAACGCTGGAAGCCTCTGGCAGGCTAAAGCTGATCGTTGTAGAGGGCTTGAAGGGATTGGGGTAGTTCTGCGAAAAGAAGAACTTTCCGGGAACGAGCTCTCTTTTCAGCGAGACGATATCGTGGTCATCCTGGACGGCTTTGCCGTTGCTGTAGCCGCGGAACGCGATCTCGTCGATGTAGACGTCGTCTGTATTGTTGCTCGCATCGCACATGAACCGCAGCTTGGCATTGGCCGGATAATTGTACGTTCCGGCCGGTATCGAGACGACTTTATTGTAGAAGACATTGTTGGCGAATCCGGCACCCTGGACATAGGTCGCGATGGTCCGCCATGCGGAGCCATCATAATACTGAACCCAGAAATCTTCGTTGCTTTCCATACTCACCGCATAGAACCAGAATTCGACTTCCAAGTCTGTATAACCGGAAACATTGTAACTGCCGGTGTGGTAGAACGAGGATGCGGCGCCGCTGTTATCCTGGATATTCGCGGCCCGGCTACCCTGGTGCGCATAGGTGCCGCCGGTGTAGAGCGCGCAATCTCCGCCGCCGTCGGTGTAGCTGCCGAATCCCCCTTCGAAGTCGTCGTAGGTGATGACGGTCCAGCCTCCGCCGGTGGGTTCGGTTACGGTGATATAATCCACTTTGACCTCGTCGTCGGAACCGCCGGCGTTGACAGCGGTCAACGTCACGGTATAGGAACCGGCCGCCGTATAGGTATGGTTCGGATTCTGCGTACCTGATACGCCGCCGTCGCCGAAGTCCCAGCTCCAGCCGGTCGGATCGTTTGTCGATTCATCGGTGAATTCTACGAGAAGCGGATAGACACCGCTGGTCGGGGTTCCGGTGAAATCCGCGATCGGCGCCTCAGGTCCGCCGCTGCTGAAGCCGCGGAACTCGATTTCATCAATGAAAACGTCATCAGAATCGCCGCTGGCATCGCACATGAATCGCAGCTTGGCGTTGGAGGGGTAGGCGTAAGTACCGGCCGGAATCGAAACGATCTTGTTATAGAATGTATTATTGTTGAAGTCAATCGATCGGGCATAAGAGGCGATCGTATGCCATGTCGTTCCGTCAAAGTACTGAACCCAAAAATCCTCGGTGGTATTGTCCATACTATAGGCATAGAACCAAAACTCGACTTCCAATGCCGTATAGCCTGAAACATTATAACCCGCGGTATGGTAGAACGATGAAGCCACACCGCTGTTATCCTGGATATCAGCCGCACGGCTGCCCTGGTGGGCATAGGTTCCGCCGGTGTAGAGCGCGCAGTCGCCGCCGCCGTCGGTGTAATTGCCAAATCCCCCTTCAAAATCGTCATAGGTAAGGACGATCCAGCCGCCGACCGGCTCCGTGACCGCGATGTAGTCGGCCTTTGTTTCGCCGTCGGATCCGCAGCCGTTCGTCGCTGTTAAGGTCACGGTGTAGGCGCCGGCGGTTGTATAATTATGCGATGGATTCTGCTGCGTTGAGGTTCCGCCGTCACCGAAACTCCAGCTCCATGAAGTCGGCGAGCCGGTCGACTGATCGGTGAAGCTGACGGCCAAGGGGGCATCGCCGGATGTCGGGGCGCCGGTGAAGGCCGCGGTAGGAGCCACACATGGGTTCACCGTGATGTAGTCGGCCTTTGTCTCGCCGTCGGAACCGCCCGGGCCGGTCACCGTTAGTGTGACTGTATAAGTTCCAACCGTGGTGTATTGATGCGACGGATTCTGCTGCGTCGAGGCGCCGCCGTCGCCGAAGCTCCAATCCCAGGAGGCGATGCTTCCTGTGGATTGATCGGTGAAGTTTACCGTCAAAGGTTCTGTTCCTGACGTCGGAGTGCCTGTGAAGGCGGCGACCGGCGCCGGAGGCGGACCCGTGTTCACAGCATTGTATGAGTTGATGCGGCCGGCGCCCATCTTGCCGAGATAGGTTGACGAGAGATAGGCGTCGATGTTGTCGGCGCTGCTGTAGAGCTGGTTCTCGACCTGAGAGGCCGTCCAACCCGGGTTCTGCGACCAGATCAACGCGCCGACACCGGCGGCCATAGGCGTGGCCATCGAGGTGCCGCTGAGAGAGGCCCAAAAGGTGGTGTTGGGGTCGGCGTGATCATGATAGGTGGAGTAGATGCCGACGCCCGGCGCGCAAATATCGACCCAGGTTCCATAAGTTGTAAAACTAGCCGCCGCGTCATTCGCGTCGACGGCGGCGACGGAGATACAATCGCCCCGCGCGTTGAGGTAGTCGGCTGTCTGGTTGCCGGCATTACCGGCGGCGACGAAGATCAATCCGCCGTTGTTAATGAAGTAAGTCGCGGCCGTCCCAATACCGCCTGAATTCGAGGATCCCCAGCTGCAAGAAGCGATTTTGGCGCCGTTATTGGCTGCATAGTAGAAAGCCTCGGCCGCGGCGTCCATCATGACGACGCCGTATTCCTGGCCCGAATAGTTGTACGAATAACCCATCCGGCACGCCATGATTTTGACGCCGTTTCCGCTTTCGGTTTGGGCGCCGTTGCCCCAGCCGCCGGCGACGCCGGCCATGCCGTATCCGTCATTGGTCATCATCCCGAAGATGCCGGAAGTGTGTGTGCCGTGTCCGTTAAAGTCGCGGGGATCGTTGTCTTTGGTGGTGCAATCCTCGCCGGTCCAGCAGTTGCTGACGCCGTCGATGAAATCATAGCCAATCCAGTCATCGGTGTAGCCGTTCCCGTCGTCATCAACACCCGCTGATCCGTTCTTTTCGCCCCAGTTGATCCACATATTGCCGCGGGATGCGCCGGGATTGGAGACGGAGGCATAGAGGCCACCGAGATCGGGGTGGTAGTAACGTGTCCCCGAATCAAGGATGGCGACGATGACGGAACCGCTTCCCGTCTGAATATCCCATGCCTCGGGCGAATCGATATCATGATCGTTCGATTGATTGTGATAGGTCTGGTACGGGCTGAAATAGGTGTCGTTCGGCGTTGCGTACAGGGCGTGAATGCCGATTGGTTCGACACTCTCCACCATCGGATGACCGGCATAGGCGGCCATCGCTTCTTCAAGTGTACCGGACTCAAACCTTACTTTGTAATACTTGGCGAGCTCAGCGGTCTTTGAGTTCGGCCCGGGTTCAGCGCCGATGAATTGCTGCCTCATCTGTGTGACGGCATAACGGCTCGCAATTTTGTCGAAATCGACATCACCGATTTGAGCGATATCGGCGGCCGAATAGCTGATGTTGAGTTTGCCGACATCGGGTTTCATAACCACAATGAAGGCGTCGTTCGAATAGCCGATAAACGACGGAATCCCTTGTGGCATATCAACCTCAATGATCCGATCCGCTCCGATGGCTGAGATCGGAAGAATCAGGAGGAGAGACAGAATCACCAACGCTGTTCTTTTCATTTCAACCCCCTTAAATGCAGCTTCTTGGCTTAAGAATCCGCGTTCCATGTCCTTTCCAGGGTGCGGATCCCAGGGCTTCATAAACATTTTTGATATGCCATGTTCCCGGAGCGCAGCATCCGGCAGAAACATGCCCTAAAGATGGTATGGAGGTACGGTAGGAAAATTCCAGAGCCGCGCGCGTCTTAGAACATAGACGCCGTGAGTCTAGGGCGGCCGCCCCGAAAAGTCAAGAGAGGATTCTTTCGAGGGGCTCTTCCCGTCTTCTCAGAGCGGCATTCTCTAATTGAACAGGTTTATTTTCAGTTTGGCCGTTCCGCCCGGCGCGTCACAGGAATGGCCGGTCAAATTGCCGGATCCTCCCACATGGTTGTAGCTAAATGTCACGCCGCCGATCGAACCGCAGGTTTCGGTCCCCTCGACCTTGGCTTCGTAATAGACGCTGGTGGGGGAATGAGAGTAATCCGTCATGGGGACATTTCCCCCGTGATAACTGAAATCGGAGGTCTGATCGACGCCGTATTCTGTCTTAGTTCCATGATAGGAGACTACGAAATCGGTGACCGCGCCCGTCTCGGGCCGGACGGTAACGCTGACGGACCAGTTGTTGAACCAGCCAAACGGATCCGGGCTTTCTACGAGCGTCCCGTTAAAGGTATTCCCCTCGATCTGGCCCGGCGTCAGGCGGGTCATTAACGTCCGCCAAGAGGACTCCACTCCCTGGCTTGTTATGGTCCCATAAAAGGTGAATTCGACCGTCGCATTTCGAGCAAGACTGAGATCCAGCGGGTTGCCGACGGTGATCTCACCAAGATCGATCGTTCGGTTGGTTGGGAGGAGGGGGTCGACCGTGATCGGGACATCGATCGAATCACCCTGAAACCCGAGCCTCAGTGTCGTCTGCCCCGGGAAGGCGTGGGTGGCCGCAATGTAGCCGTCATCATCCGTAATGGTAAGTTTTGTTAATGGGGCGTACTCAACGCCGTTGACCTTGGTGAACTTGCGCACGATGACATTCTCAAGGGGGTCGCCGTTGGCATCCACCAGACGGGCCTTGAAGAGGTAGCGCCAGCCGATCCGCTCGAGGATGACCGGTAGGCGATCGGCCCTGCCGATGCCGGTGAGGTAGGTTTCCACATCCGTCCTAAGCTCATTGATATTCGTGGCGCCCAGCGAGATCAGACTCAGGATCTCGGACATGCCGAGGTTGACGGTTGGAACGGGACGCCTTTCGGTCGGCGCATTGATGTCGCCGATGGTCGGGTCGGCGCTCCAGAGCCTCGCGAGCAGCACACAGGCGAATCCCTCGGCGCTGGGGGCATCAACGGCGGCGGGGCGGATTTGCCGGTACATAGAGCCCGGTTCTGTGGGATCAGCAAGATCGACACTGCCCCTCAATAGGAATTGTGAAAAGTAAGCAAAATCTTCAATGATCGTCGTGCGGCCATCATGCAGATCTCCAAGACCATGACCATCGGGAGCCGTATTTTCAATGAGAAGGTACTGATCGTCGCTTGTCAGAATATGGTTCATATAATGCCCGACCTCATGGGCGACGGTC
>JAHJDP010000067.1 GCA_018831195.1 Candidatus Eisenbacteria bacterium
CTGACCCATATCTCCCACCTCACGTTCCTGGATGGATCGTATAGTTCCAGTCTCCGTGAAACCGATGGCGCTTCATGTGGATCTGCTCCATCTGCGCTTCGGTGACTACGACACCTCCGGGATAGCTTCCTGTATCGATCATTAATCGGCGGACTCGCTACGGAGGCGGACGTGCCCAGGGATCCGGATCAGCGCTTTCCACGGCGCCGGGATCGACATCCATCCCTCCCCCATCCGTCTCCAGCAGAAAACCCATTGGCGGATCCGATGGACGCGCCGGCGACAGGGCGGGCGGAGTGGCGGCAAGCCCCAGATGCCGGAGGATTTTCCCCACCACTTTCGGATCGGTGAGGAAGGCGAGCACTACCATGGGGACTGTCTGTGCGGATGTGGAACAGCGCGGGCAGGCGAGCGCGTCGACATGCACCAGGCGGCGCAGAAGCTGCGCCCACGGGACGCGGCGGCGGCGCGCCGGGGATGGTTTATCTTGCTCCACCCGTGGCGTCGGCTTTGTCTCAGCCTCCAGCGGTTGTGGAATTTCAGACAACCTCCCGATCCAAGATCTCAGACCTCCGCAAAGCCAATACGGCCAATGTCGAAGAGATCGATCGGATTGTCGAGGATGGTAAAAAGGCGGGCACGGGAAGCTGTGGCGCGTTATGAGACGGTATCGTAAGCCATAACTTTGTACAAAAAATAGATTCGAGAAAACCCGGCGATCGATTCGATCGACGGGTTGTTTCTGTTCGGGTCTCTCTCTGGAAAAGTCTCTTAGCCTACGATGAAGGAGATATTGCCGTTGATCCGATATTCGACAATCTTGTTGTTCTCAACCACGGCGGTCATATTTTCCACATAGAAGTGCTTGATATTCTTAACGGTTTTCGACGCATCAGTAACCGCTTGCTGTCCTGCTTCGGCCCATCCATCGGGCGATCCCGCGATTACCTCGATAACTTTTACAATACTTATGGCAGCTCCTTTCTTAACCTGGGTTCCTTTCGCCTTTTAAACAGGGCGGTCTCATCAATCCTCCTGCGGGGGAATACGCAATACCTGTCCCGAATAGATCTTGTCCGGATCCTTCAGCTTCCGGTGTAGCGACAACCGAGTTGATCACCTAGCAAACTGATGGGAAAGCGAAATGTTGATAAGTGAATGATTTTCAATGAGTTATAAGAATATTAGGACATGATGGAAAGCATATCGGACTAAAGCCATCAGATTCCTCACCGAAATCTCCCAAAAATTGCCAATCTCATTAAGAGCAAACTGACTGTAAAAGAACAAGTTATATAGTCAATTAAAATTTGTCTAAAAAAATATCAAATTGTCCAAATAAATATATTGACAAATCGCCTCTCGGTTCGATATAGTACCTACATGGTCACGAGGGATGCAAACAAACAGATGGCAGCCGCCATCACCACTAGGGAGGAAAAGGAAATGAAGGCAATCGATATCATCGTCGCTACTTTGCTGGTTGTGGGAGGTCTTAACTGGGGTTTGGTCGGATTCTTCAACTTTGATCTTGTTGAATCAATTTTCGGTTCGATGAGCGGTATGAGCCGGGTTGTCTATATCCTGGTTGGTTTCGCGGCTGTCTATCAGGTTGCGTTCCTGAAGAGCCTGCAGGATCGCTGGGCGGTCAACCCTCATTTTTAAGGGAACGGCTCTATTCACAAGGTAAATGGAAACCGGAATGGCGGGCAGTGCTGGCCGCTTCGGGGGCGAGGATCATGAAATCAAGCAATGAGCTTCAGACATGCATCATCGTTGGCGCCGGGATGGCCGGCCTGCTTGCCGCCAAAACACTTCAATCCGAAGGTATTGAAACGCTTGTACTGGATAAAGGTCGTGGATTGGGAGGGCGTCTCGCTACCCGCCGGATTGAAAATGGAGTGTTTGATCACGGCGCGCAGTTTCTCAAAACCAGCAATAAAAGGTTTCAAGATGTTGTGCGCGAACTCTTAATCAAGAAAGTCGCCGGTGAATGGTTTAACGGAACCCTGGGTTTTCCCGACATAACAAACTTGCAGGGACGTCCTCATTATATAGGACTCACCGGAATGACCGGGATTGCTAAATATCTTGCACAGGATTTAACAATCCATAAGCAAGTTCGCATCACAAGCATAAAACAAAAGGGATCAGTCTGGAAACTTCTAACAGACAAAGGCACAAGTTATAAAGCTGCATCAGTTCTAATGACACCTCCGATCCCTCAAACTCTCAGCCTTTTGGATCCTGCGATTCTCTCTGCGGGTGCTAACAACAGGGAATTGCTCGAGAGCATAGTCTACAAGCCTAATATCGCAGTGATGGCCCTTCTAAACGGTCCCAGTGCTCTGCCCGTTCCAGGAGTCCTTCGCCTGGAGGATGGACCTCTATCCTGGATGGCCGACAACAACCGCAAAGGCATCTCACCCAAGGGTACGGCTTTGACATTGCATGCCAGCCATGATTTCAGCGTGTCAAATTGGCAAATGGGCGACGGTGAAATAGCCCGGCATCTTTTAACAACGGCCGGCACCTGGATTGGGTCTGAGATAATAAATGTACAGGTACATCGCTGGCTGTACAGCAGAGTTGCAAACCCGCTTCAAGCAAAAAACCTTGTGTTGCAGCAGGTACCTATACTGCTTCTCGCGGGGGATGCATTTGGCGGTGGGGATTTGGAAGGAGCCGCTTTGTCGGGGCTCTCGGCCGCAGATGTTTTGTTGAATTGGTTTGATGAGCTTGGATACCGAAGACGCATCGGCGATCTGGGTGTCGCAGGCAATTAGAACAAAACAACCAAGAAATGATCACCTAGGTCTTTCAAGGGTAAAAGAAACGATAGCTAAAACGAAAAAAGGGAGAAAAATCATGAATAAGCTAGCAAGGATTTTAATTCTGGGTTTGTTTGCGGGGTTGTTTGCCTTTGCAACCGGTTGTTCGGATGATGACGACAATAACGGTCTGACGATGCCGAACGATATGGATGCCAATTCGAAGATTCGAGTTGTTCACGCGTCACCGGATGCCCCGCCTGTGGATGTTTACGCAGCCGGCGAATCGGTTCCGCTTTTCAGAAACGTGGAGTATGGGGAAACGACGACCTATCTATCCCTCTCTGCGGGAACTTATACGATTGATTTGCGTCCCGCGGGCGCTCCTGAGAGTTCAAATCCGGTTTATTCCACGGGTCCTTTGACAATCCCCGAGGAAACGACAATCACCGCTATCGCCGCGGGTCTTATCACCTCCTCGGCGCAGGATGAGACATTCCGGGTCCTCCCCCTGGTGGAAGGGTTTGACACTGCCGCCGGCGGCTCCGCAAATGTTCGGATCGTACATGCCTCGCCGACAGCCCCGGCTGTTGCTATTGACGTCGGCAATGATGGAACACCCGAGATCAACAATTTGGATCGCTTCGCCGATACCGGCGCTGAGGGTGTAGCGCTGCCTTCCGGCACGGCGCTGCAGGTCGGGATCTGGGCCGGTTCTCCGCTGTCCCGCGTTACAGCATTCACTACTCCCGAGCTGCCTGATGGGGCTGACCTGTTTGTTATAGCCACGGGATTGCTGGATCGCCTGCCCAGGGAGACAAACGGCTTTGCTCTTCTGGCTGTCGGGCCCAGCGGTACTGTCGGTTTTATTCGCCAGAATCCTGTTGTTTATGCTTTCCATGCTTCACCTGACGCTCCGGCCGTGGATATCGCGCTGAGCGGTACCATGACCGTTCTTGCCGGCGACCTCGCATTCGGCGATCTGTCCGGTCCCATTCAGGTCGCTCCGGGTTCTTATGACCTGGATGTCTTGGTTGCCGGTACCAACACAGTCGCCGCTATAATTACTACCCCCTCAACCATGGCCGGCGAGCGTTATCTCTTGAAGGCGACAGGTTTTGTCGCGCCACAAAATGGTGGAGAGCCTTTCCAGCTTGTCACGCTGCGGGATGGATTTAATCTTAATACATCCGAACCGCTGTTACGCGTAGTGCACTCTTCGCCTGACGCTCCCGCGGTGGATGTGGGTGTGATTACCGACGGCGTTTTCACCGCACTCTCACCGCTTACCAATCTCAGTTTCCCGGCCGCTTCCGTTGAATCTGGTTTGGCTGTTCCTGCAGCGACCCTCAGTATCGGTGTCGCTCCGACTCAGACAACAGATCTTGTAGCCGCGTTTACGGTGACAACAGCACCCGGCCTAAAGGCTTTCGCTATCGCTTCCGGTTCACTGATGGGCGGAGATGAAATCGAGTCGTTCAGACTCTACGTTATCAACACCTCCGTTTCACCTTGGACCGCTGCTGAAATCACCAGTTAAGAAACGGTTGAAAAAGGTTTCAACATTAAAAAGGAGAAGAACAATGAAAAAGATAGCAATCACAATCTTTGCGGCCGCGGTTCTTGGTTTAACATTCGCTCCTGTCCAGGCGTGTCATTGCGATTCTGGAGATGTGAAGGGCGTTCAGAAAACCTCGCATTCAATGCAGGAAAAAGCGGCCGAGATGAAGACCGAGAAATTGGATATCGTCGATACGGCTGTTTCCGCCGGGTCATTTAATACCCTGGTCACCGCTGTTAGGGCCGCGGGATTGGTGGATCTCTTGAAGAGTGATGGTCCTTTCACAGTTTTCGCTCCGAGTGATGAAGCGTTTGCTAAGTTGCCTGAGGGTGCTGTCGCGTCATTGCTCAAGGATAAAGAGGCTCTGACCAAGGTGTTGACCTTTCATGTCGTGCCCGGCAAGGTCCCGGCATCCGAGGTTATTGGTTTGAAGGAAGCTAAAACCGCGCAAGGTCAAAGCCTGCAGATTGAAGCCAAGGACGATGGCGTTATGGTCGGTGGCGCAACGGTCATCGCAACGGATATCTTTGCTTCAAACGGAGTGATTCATGTGATCGACACCGTGATGATGCCGAAATGATCTAAATTATAATGTGTGGGGTATCATAGATTTTTGCTGAGAGTCTTTCGATCCCCCGCTATATTGGAACGATGAAGCAGAAAAGGTCGGAAACTATGGGTTTGTCACAAGTTGAGTTACAGCAACTGATCTCGATCGGTGATTTGAGTGAACTCACCGGGATTACACCGGATACGATTCGAGCTTGGGAGAGGCGTTATGGGAAACCGGTACCCATACGTCTGCCCTCAGGCCACCGGCGTTATTCAAGAAAGGACATACCTTGGCTGCGGCGTGTGGCGGAATCGCTGGCTCGTGGACACCGTCCCTCTAAAGTATTGTGCCTGACAAAGGAAGATTTGGATTCATTGCTCTTTCCTGAGGCGATGAAATGGCAGGATGATCCCAAGCTCAAAGCTATTCTCGAACACGCCCGGCACTTCCGTACCCGTAAAATCCGGGAAGAACTCGCGCAATACCGCGGACAGAACGACGTTAAAACTTTTTTGCAGGATGTGGTATCCCCGTTGTTAGCTTTCCTCGGGCGATCCTGGGCGGACGGCGTTTTAGAGATCCGCCATGAGCATTTTCTAAGCTCGTTGTTGGAAGATGAGCTTCGCACGATCCGGGCGTCGATTGAGACAAACGGTGGTCCCTTGATCGTCTTCGCGACACTGAGTGATGAGAACCATGGTCTGGGTTTGCAGATGGCCGCTATTATCGCCGCATTGAACAAAATGAGGGTTAGAATGGTCGGTGTGAACACGCCGATTTCGGAGATTTTAGGAGCCGTTCGGGAAATCAAGGCGGATGCAGTCGCTCTGTCGATTTCGGTGTCGACAGGAGGGGCTGAAACCGATCGTATGTTAGCCGAACTTCGTAAAGATTTGCCGCCTCATGTCCGGATCGGTGTCGGGGGCGCAGGAGCCCGCGGCCCGCGCAGGGGGCCGCGGGGCATCGACTACTTTAACGATTTCAAATCATTCGAAACCTGGCTCCATAGCTTAGAGAATTTGTAATCGGGGGGGGGATTATGCTGAACTTGTGCGTCGTGCTTTGATTCTTACTGCTGCTGTCGCCGGAGCCGACGAGGGCATGTGGATGCCAAGCCAGCTGCCCGAGCTGTCTGACGAGCTTAAAACAGCCGGTCTGGAGCTCGATGCTTCGATTCTGGCCGATTTAACGGCATACCCGATGGGCGCCGTTATCTCGCTGGGAAGGTGCCCGGCGTCGTTTGTATCCGATCATGGCCTGGTTGTGACGAATCATCACGGCGCCTTCGGATCGATCCAGCACAATTCCACCGAGGAGAATAATATTCTCGAAAAAGGTTTTCTCGCCCGCACATTCGACGAAGAACTGCCCCGTACTCCGCGAAAACTCCATCCGCCAATAGTAAACGAATGATGAAGACGTAGTGACCGGCAATTATTGGTTTCTACGGTTGATATCATCGGGAATGTTCAAGTCATCACCGGATCATTTCTCCCGAAACAAGGCTGGAAGTTAAAGACTCAAGGGATGGGTGCAGCCGTCCCTCGATCACCAACAAGTCGGCGAAGAGTCGAGTGTCCGCATACGCTGCGAGACGGTAATCGTGCTGAACGCCGCCGAGAACTGGGAGAGCCAGGAGCTTGCCGGTCGATGGTGGAGACTTGTCCCTTCCATAAACCTCATCCGGCCTAGAAATTAGTTCTGCCCCAATCGGACCATACATTGAAACCGGTTATATGATAGACAGATTGTGCGGTTCAGATGATGGGAGAAACGACATCGGCCATCAGGCCTGGGCCTTGGCAAACGAATTCCTGGATAGGTGGTGATTTCCGGTAGCCTTCTTCCCCTGGCTTAGGCAGCGCGTCGGAAATACCGGTGATGAAGTCCGCCGACCATCGGCTCCGAGCAAACTGTTTCGATCCCAGAA
>JAHJDP010000068.1 GCA_018831195.1 Candidatus Eisenbacteria bacterium
CAGGCATTCATTGAAAGCTATAACCAAGATTGGTTGATCGAGAAGTTGGGATTCCGCAGTCCCGCTCAGGCGCGCCGTGACCGCGCTCAAGCAGAGGCTGCGTAAGGAATTCTTGTGTCCAAAGAACCGGGTGCGATACAGTCTCGGTGGACTTCTTCGCCGTTCGGCGGCGCAGATTGCAGTTTGCTCGGACCGATCGGCCTCTTTTCGCGGCGGTTGTGCCTAAGAGGTAGTCGGGGAATACGCGCCCGCCCTCGACGACGGGAAAACTGACCCTACCCCTAGTCGGCCGGCCAGTCGGAATGCGGCCCCGGAACCCCCTCTTTCTCCGGCTCAAAGACCTCTTCGATATGCTCCCAGAAGCGAATCATCTGTTTGACCGCGGAAACCGGCGGTTCGGAGACTTTCCTCGCCGCCGATCCGGCCGCCTTGCTGGCAATCTTAGCGATACCGGAGAGCAGATTACTACTCACACCGACGACACCCATCGCCGCCTTTTGCGGAAATCTCACCGCGCCCCCCACAACAAGACGCCGGGTCGCATCGGCGACACGGCTCGCACCGATGGCAACCACACCACCGAGAAGTCCGGCCGCTTCGAGCGAGGCGCTACGGGTCATGGCGCGCCGGTCCTCATCCAGCCGGATACCGCAGTAGCGGCGCGCCAGTCGGTTCCCGCGTGGGACCGGGAGGCGCTGGAGCGCCTGCTGCGTTATGGACTGCGGGCGCCGTTTTCCCAAGAGCGACTTTCGCTGAGCCCGGAGGGGAAGGTTGTCTACCAGCTGCGTCGGCCGTGGCCGAACGCCAACGGCGCCACCCATCTCATCCTCGATCCCCTGGACTTCCTGCGCCGCCTGGCCGCCTTGGTCTCATTTCCCTACAGCCATCAGATCCGCTACCACGGCGTCTTCGCCAACCGCAGCCGCTGGCGGAAGTTATTGCCGGATCCGCCGCGGCGGGAGGAATGTACAACCGTCGAGAACGGTATGCCGCCTGGGTTGGAAGTTGAAACAAAGCAGGCGTCAAAGACGGAGCCAGAGAAATCATCCGCCACACATCGCCGGCGCGTCCCGTGGGCGCAGCTTCTGCGGCGATTATTGCATGTCGACGCGCTCGCCTGCCCGCGCTGTTCAACACCCGCACAGACAGTCCCCATGGTCGTGCTGGCTTTTCTCACCGATCCCGTGGTGGTAGGGAAGATCCTCCGGCACCTGGGGCTTAACGATGTTCCTCCTGCCTTGTCGCCGGCGCGACCGTCGGATCCGCCGATGGGATTTTTGCTGGAGGCGGACACGGAAGGGATGGATGCCGATGCCGGCGATGTGGAAAGCGCGGATCCGGACCCCTGGGCCCGCCCGCCGCCATAGCGAATCCGTCGATTAATGTAAAAACTCCTATTTCCAGGATCGTGCAGGATGCCGGCCTGATCGGGTTTTCCGGGTGGGTTGATGGGAGAGGTGCGTCTGGGAAGATCGAGTGGAGAGGCTACTGCGCCGGGAAGACGACGAAACAGGACGCGCTGAGTGGAAGTTCACGGCATGGAGATGCCAGGCATGGCTTTCCGAGCCGTCTTGTCAGCCCTTTCCTGATCGGATATCATCATTGTGGCAGCTGCGAGGGGGTGGGCTGGGGTAAAGGGGTTCTTGAAAGTTCTTATAGGCTACACGATTCAGGAGTGAATTTGGAAGCTATTTGGCGGAGGTCAAGGAATGTCTTCATATCCGATGAAAATTGGAACACACTTGGCAATTATTGTGCTCTGGCTATGCTCAATAGAGCCACTTAAAGCAGAGACCTACAAAGTACCATCTGAACATTCTAGCATCCAGGCGGGACTTGATGCGGCCGCTACCGGAGATAGTGTTCTAGTGGCAGCTGGGACATATACAGGAGAAGGTAACTACAATCTTGATTTTGCGGGCAAAAACATCGTCTTGCTTTCTGAGGATGGTGCCGATTCAACGACAATTGATTGCGAAGGAGGAGACTATGGAATTCATTTTCAAGATGACGAAGGTCGTGATTGTGTTGTAGATGGATTTACTATTCGTGGTGCAGATATCACTGCCATTATGTTTAAGTATGGGGCATCTTCAACGATTATAAATTGTGTTTTGACTGGAAATATAGTGGGTTTTGGATGTATTGGTGAATCTTCATGCATCATTGAAGACTGTCTTATAACATGGAATGGGATGTCAGACGGCGCTGGATTGTATGTATCGCATTCGGCAACACCAGTGGTTAAGGATTGTGTATTTTCTGGAAATTGGTCACCCGATGTCGGCGGAGCAATATATATTGGCAGAGATTCTTCTTTAAGGCTTGAGGGCTGTTTAATAAATGGGTGTGTGGCTGATGATATGGGTGGGGGGATATTTTGTGGAGTGGATGCATCTGTTTTTATATCAAACTGTACGATCTCAGGAAATGGTGCTCTCAATGGCGGGGGCATAATTACAGGTGGTGGATTCGTTCAGGTTGAAAACAGCGCCGTGTGGGGAAATATTGGGACTGACATTATCATATCAAATGGAAATGCAATCATAGATTGTTCTGTACTTGTTGCACCCGTTGAATGGGGAGATTCGGAAATTGAATACAACGGAGAGAGCATATTTTCTGCGCCCCTATTCTGTGATTGGGTTAATCCTCACGACGAGCCCACAACAGAGGGAGACTATCAAGTCTATTCAAACTCCCCCTGCCTACCTGAGAACAACCCCTGTGGAATATTCATTGGCGCATTGGGGGTGGGATGCGATCCCCCAGATCCGACAATCCAAAGAAGTTGGGGATTAATAAAATCATTTTATGGTGGTCGCTGATGATTTTGAATTTGCTGAGTCCGATCGGTTCTCTAAGGGAGGAAAACCCAATTATGCATAAGAAGCCGGATTCTCCGCAAATTCCATCCAGAATCTTGAGTCCAAAAGCAGAGAGGCATTATGGGATTGGCGTCCGCAAGCCTAAATAGAGCTGGGTTTTACTAGCGGCCCGGCAGAAAGAATGGCGTTCTTCGCTGGTTGGGAGCATTTTATCGATGACATGTATCGACCTAAAATCCTCAACCGAAAGGAAGAATGCCAATGGACAGATATATCGGTCTGGATGCCCATTCAGCAAGTTGCACGATCGCTGTTGTCGGTCCCAGTGGCAAACGGTTGCAATCACAAGTACTGGAGACCAATGCAAGAGCGCTGATCAGTTTCCTCAAAACGATTCCCAAGCAACGTCGTCTATGTCTGGAAGAAGGGACGCAAGCGAACTGGCTCCACGAGGTGTTGGCCCCGCATGTCGACGAGATTGTCGTCACTCCTGGAATCAGGAGAATGAGTGGATCGAAGGACGACAAGCGCGATGCGTTCAATCTAGCCGAGAATTTGCGAATAGGTGCAATCAATACGCGCGTTTACAAAGGGCTTGGGAAGTTTGGATTGCTTCGGGAACTGAGCCGAGCCTATACAATGCTGGTCAACGATTCCGTACGAGTGCAGAACCGGATCAAGAGTCTTTATCGCTCGCGGGGCATCCCCACTTGCGGCAAAGAGATCTACGAAATTACTGCTCGGGAGAAGTGGCTGCGGAAGCTTCCAGCCAAAATACGTTCAGTTGCGGGATTTCTCTACCAAGAATTGGACTGTGTTCGGGATCTAAAGAAGCAAGCCGAAAAGGAGATGCTTGCCGAAGCGCAGAAGCACAGTATTTCCCGCATACTGAAGACATGTCCAGGCATGGGAGTGATACGTGTTGCCCAGATACTATCGATCGTAGTCACACCCTATCGATTCTCCAGCAAGCGATCGTTTTGGGCTTATGCCGGCTTGGCGATCGTCATGAGGAGTTCATCAGATTGGACAAGGGCCGGAGATGGGAGCTGGGCAAGACTACCGGTTCAGCAAACGCGAGGATTGAATCGCAATGGCAATCGAGCACTGAAGCAGATCTTCAAGGGTGCGGCCACGACAGTAATTGGGTATGCCCGCAACGAGGATCCGCTGTACCGGCATTATCAACAGCTACTCAATGAGGGCACGAGGCCGAATCTGGCGAAGCTGACCATTGCACGGCAGATAGCATCGATCATTTTATCGATGTGGAGATCCGAGGAGGTTTATAATCCGGCAAAGTTAAAGAAAGCCGCATAGGTTGTCTCCAGGTTTGAATGGTTGATTGTGAAAGAGTCATTTTTGCTGGCCAACTTCCTGGAGACGAAACGGTATTGGGGGAGAGCATCTATTACGAACCTGGTCCCGGGTAATGATTCCGGAGTCCCCACAGAGAGGCTATGCCCCCCTGGAGAGCCGAAGAAAGCGATGGGCCATTGAGTCCCCAATAGAAGTGTGGTTCCCAGTCCGGTGTGGAGGACAATGCGGCTACGATGTCGACAGGATGCCAGGCGAAGATTGATCTTTGATCACCGTCGATCTAGGTGCACCGAGAATCGCTCCCAAATCTCAAGTGCACTGCTCACGTCAAACTGGCGTGAACTTAATCAGGAGATCGGCCGGGGCGGACGCTGGATGCAAAAACGGGAAGCTCCAGCGAATGGAATATGTATGTCTTGACATCTTTCCCAATAGAACTGGTTCGTAAAGGGTTGCACCCGGGGTGCACCCGGGGAGCCGGGATGCGGTGTTTCGAAATTGAGTGGTATATTTGGTTGACGCAGACCCCGGTAGTGATGGCTGCCGGGGTTCGCTATATGTGTAAGTTCTATAGGGTTTTGCGGTTGCGGCATTTTATGTCTGATTCTCTGTTTAGAAAGGGTGTCGATTGGCTACGGGTCATAATCCTCGGAATTGGCGTGGGATGGCCGAAGTTCTCTGACTCTCTCCTCTCGGCTCAGCACCGTTTAACGCTCGCGTCGCACCCGGACCCCGGGTGATACCGTCTTCTAACTCGCGGTCGAGTCTCGGCGTAACTCCAATCGGCTCAACGCGGACGGGATTTACAAAATGCACAGGTGCCCGACACC
>JAHJDP010000069.1 GCA_018831195.1 Candidatus Eisenbacteria bacterium
CAATCGAATGTATCAGGTTTCCAGCTATTTTATAAGGTGATGGAATTTTGAAAGGTCTTAGGCTCTAACTTTAAATTGTAATTCTCTTTAGTCAATGCGTATAACGTAAAGTCTACGGATCTAGATAATTAGCCTATTTGCTCGTTATAATCTTAGCGGCGCAGCCGATATTGCGATCTGCTGCGAGGCTGCAATTATAATCAAAATAGACTGCAAAACCGGATCCAGCGCCGGGTGTCCAAAATCCGACATCGTCCACTCGGGCACCACAAAACCTGGATGCCTGGACACCTGTGCACCGATTCTCCTGTTCAGCCGGGCTCCAGTTCGCCGCTACCTCATCCGCCGCAACCGGCGGCAGGACCCATATTCGCGTACGCAGTAAACCCTGCGTCAATAATCCCGCCACCGCGCGCCTTCGCCCTGCGCGCGGACATCGCCCCAAAATGCTCCCGGGCTCTTACTGCACAATCCCGTCTTGCTTCTCGGCTGTGCTCCGGGTTTCCCCAAAGGCGCCGCCACCACCGCCGCCGCCACCGGTCGGCTCAAACACCGCCTTCACCGGATCCTTGCTGAGCGTCATCAGAGTAAAGACGCCGAGGACTGTTCCATAGGGCATCAGCACACACTCAATTCCGGCGATGATCATGCAAAAAATCCGGCTCTCTCTGACTTTAAGCTTCTTGCCCACAATGATCATGCAGACGGAGAGAGCCAGTCCAAATACAATAAAGATCGTCGCCAGGATCACAATCGCCAGGCCCAGGACCGGCGGCGGCGAGGATCCGTCGCTGGATTCAAATAAATCGCCGGACATCATGATAATCCCCAACACGAGATGAATGATCGGCACGAGGGAGAGCAAGGCCGTTATCCCGCCGGCGACGTAGTGGAATGTGGATAAGAGATCCAGGTTTTTCGTTTCGTCATTGCCCATGGTCATTTCCCCTAAATTCCGTGTCCGCCCAACTGTCTCAATTCGCCGCTCCGGTGCCGCAGGAACCAGGTCGCGCGGGATGCCCAAAGCATGGTCATGGCCGTTTCATGCCATCAGTATAGATCCATCCTCTGGGGGGGTCACCCGTCAAAGTGCCCGATGGCCCCTTATTCATCCGGAAAAAAGCGGTCGAGGGGGCTCTGCACGCCCAAACCTCCGCGATTCAGTACGTGAAGATAAATCATCGTGGTGCTGATATCCTCATGTCCCATCAGCTCCTGGATCGTGCGGATATCGTAATTGTTCTCCAAGAGGTGGGTCGCAAAGGAGTGGCGTAGTGAGTGGCAGGTTGCAGGTTTGGTGATTCCGGACAAGCGCACCGCGAGCTTCATGTCGCGTTGGAGAACCGATTCATGAATATGATGCCGGTAGCGGATTCCGGTATTCTCATCTCGGTATAGCCGCGTCGCCGGAAAAACCCAAAACCATCCCCACTCGGTAGGGGCATGGGGGTACTTCCTAGCGAGGGCAAACGGGACCTCGACGCCCCCTGTTTTTCTCGTCTGATCAGCGGTGTAAACCGTGTGCGCCCACCGCAACTGTCTGCGGAGCGCCCGCTTCAATTTCTGGGGCAGCATCGTCACGCGGTCCTTCTGACCCTTTCCGCGACGAACCCAGATTTCATTTTTTTCGAAATCGATGTCTTTGACGCGCAAACGATGCAGTTCCATCAACCGCAAGCCTGAACCATAGATAACAGCCGCCATCAATAGGCTTCGGGGTGGCAGATGCTTAAACACCCGCTTCACCTCCTCCGGCGTCAAGACAACCGGTATCGTTTTCGGTCTATAGGCGCGGACAAATGTCTTTAAAAAAGACATCGGGTATCCCAAGACCTCGCGGTAGAGAAATAGGATTCCGGAGAGTGCTTGGTTTTGCGTTGAAGCACTGACCTTTCCCGCTGTCGCGAGGTGGGTCAAAAAGGCCGTGACTTCGACACCGCTCATTTCTCTTGGATGCTTCTTGTTATAATGCAGGATGTACTTCTTGATCCAACGCGTATACGCCTTGCCGGTCTTGCGGCTATAGTTTCTTCTCTCTATCGCGTCCCAGACTTGGCGCAGCAATGGGGACTTTTCCTTAATTCTCTTCATATTTATTTCTCACCGAAAAACAATGCGAAGAAGATTCATAAGGTAACCGCATGGGCGATTCCTTCTCCTTATTCCCTGTGTGGTTCTTGCTGGACGTCGTGTCGTGATCCCAACGAAAACGGGATAAGGAGATACCCTGCAGAAATTGGACCAAAAAAAAACCAGGGAGCCCCAGCCCCCTGGTTTATACAACTTCGCTTTTCCAACTCACTCTTGGCGTCTAGATCAGTGTCCGGATCCGGGAATCGGCCCCATCCCGTTTTGCGGGGATTGGCGCCCCGGCGGCGAGTCCGGCCCTATCGATGGCCGCCTTGCTCCGCGGCCGCCTTACTCCGCAGCCGCCGGACGCTGGGATGCGCTCTTGCTTCGCTCTATCGATTGCAGGGCCAAATAATTGTCGCCGAATTTTTTTAGATTCTCAACTTCGTCGTCGAATTGGTTGTAGTGGCGCTCTTCGTCATCCACCAGCGACTCAAACAACTTCCTCGTGGCAGCGTCGGCATTCTCCGCGCACTCAAGAGCAAATTTATTGTACATCTTGATAGCGCCCTCTTCGAGCCCGGTCGCCGTAGCAAGCATCATCTTCACATCATGTATCTTCTTTACCGTGGCATTGGCGAGAAGCTCGACATCCCCGCCTAAAAAGAGTATGCGCTCCGCGATCCTCTCGATATGCAACATCTCATCAATCGCCGACCTTTTAAAAAGCCCGGCCAGGAGATCATATCCCTGATCATCGCACTGGAAGTGGAAATACATATACTGATGGACGGCTGTCAACTCATCCGCAACAGCCTTGTTCAACAGCTCGACACTCTGCTCGTGTAGCATCTTTCCCTCCTGCCACTATCTACCATTCTAAAACCCCGGGGGCATTGCGGGCGTTATTCCCACACATATTCTAATGTCCGCCGGAATGGTGGGTGAAAACCAAGGGTAACAATCAAAAGCTACCACGGGATGGCGCCAAAGGCCACAATCCCTCTCATGAAACGGCTAACGCGCCGGCCAGCTCGCCGACGCCTGCCGGAATCCGGCACAGAAAGCGTCAAAATTATCCTCCGCCGACTGTACGGCCCGCGCCATCTCATCGAATTCCGCCAGCTCCTCCTCGCTTTTGCCCTCTATGCGCGTATCGATGACATGCCCTCCGTCCCATGGTAGAAGCTCGATCTTGTTCAAAGCGGCGTAATCGAGAACCAGTTCATCCAAGACAAACTCCAACCCGCCGACCCATTCCCCGGGAGATCCGCCGACACCGAACATTTTGGGATTGACCGTCCCGCCGCGGCACAGAATCCAAGCCTCGGCCCCCGTCATAAAGGTTCCGTCAGGAAGATCACTGGTGTCAAAGTCAACTTTCCACTTGGCCCTCAGCAGATCATCGATCTCGGCATCGACACGGACCCAACGCGACTCCTCCGCCTTCCAATACTCGCAAATCCAGTGATCGTGATGCGCCCTGCTCGAGAAATATGTTTCAAAGCCTCCTCTTGCCCGCGCCGGAATCCCGGCATGCCGCAACAATGCGCAGGTCATCACTGCAAAATGGCGGCAGCTGCCATGCAGGCGATTCTCCGGCGCTCTCGCAGACACGACGGATCGGGGATCCATCCATGATATCTGCTTTAACATATTCTCCACACGGCGGATGCCCCAATCGCGGTCGCCGTTGCGGGTGACGCCAAGGAGCCTCTTCTGGGCGTCATTAATAATCAATCCTTGTACAATCCCGACAATACTCTCCACCTCAGCGGGAACACCCTCGAACATGGCGGCATATCGCCCGGGGTCTGTCACCCTGCTGTGTGTTGTATAATACTCAAGCCGTCCGCCCACCGGCGTTTCCGGCTGCTGCGCCAGCAGTTCACGCACTTCGGGGTCTCGCGGCGAGCATCCGCCAAAAGTCATCAAGATCAAAAGGCCGGCCATAAAACACCCCCGGCGGATCATTTGGCGTCTCCATTTCATCTCCGCGTTCTCCTTCAAAAAAAGACCGGCCGGGAGAATGTTCCGACCGGTTGAAGGATAACAGCGATGTACAATCTTCTCTTTCAGAACACAAACCGTTCCCGGCGGCCAGGCGCCGTGGAGCCGCCATTCGTCAGAGAAGCCTGCCGATTCGATTGATCCGCGGCAGCCACTTTTGTGTATTGAGCGAGAAGTAGATGATACGCGCCTTGGCGATAATGGCCTTATCCGATATCGGCCCAAGGAAACGGCTATCATTGCTTCGATCCCGGTTGTCGCCCAGAACAAAGATGTGCTCCGCCGGCACAACGAAGGGGCCAAAATCGTCCCGCCGGTGCAAATACCCCGGATCAACATGCTGGGCATACGGCTCATCCAGCGGCTCGCCGTCGACAAAAACCTGTTTCGCCTTCATCTCCACTGTTTGCCCCGCGAGGGCAATGCATCTCTTGATGAGATCCACCTTCTCCGTCGGATGCTTAAAGATAACAATATCACCGGGTACCGGCTCCCGCAGGCCGGGAATCCTGGCCCCATTCGTAAAGGGGATTCGCGGCCCGAATGTAATCTTGTCGGCGAATAAAACGTCGCCGATCAAAAGCGTGCTCTCCATCGATCCCGATGGAATGTGATACCCCTGGATGGCGAATGTCCGGACGGGGATGACAATAACAAGCGCCAACAACAGCGTGCTGATAAAGCGTCCGGCCCACGTTTCCTTGAACCGGTTGAATAACCCGATTACGCCTTGTTGCCCTTGCTTCGGTTTTCTCTGCGCCACATGCTCCTTCTTCGTCACTAGCCTCTCCTTTACGCGAACCCTTCATAATTCCTAATGCTAAATCATCGGCCTCTTCGGCATGATACGAAAGCAGGCGCTCGAGGGGGAGTCCCATCTCTCATCCGGAAGCGATTCGCGCCTCGCGCCACCCTATTTACGCCGTCCCAAAGCTGTTGGTTCCACGACGGCGGCCGCTCCGGCCCTTCCGGCCGGGCCGGCGGATTTTCCATCTTCCTGGCGGATTCTCACGCGCAATCCTTTGCCATACAACAGGTTAATGGCACGGCGGCCTCCGGCCGGGCCGGTATGCTATCTTTATCCTGTGGAATCGTTGTGCGGACGCACACGGAGAAATGAAACCGATGCCCGCGATTAACCGGGAAAAACGGCCCCGCCGCGACCCGTTAGCTCAAATTCCTCTGTGGCCGATGAGCCGCAAGAGAGGTTCATGAAGATGCAACACCGCCGAGCGGCAGCTCCAACCCACATCAACTGGACGGCAAGCCTTGCCCTGCTGCTCACTTTTGGTTGCTGCACGCCCGCCGGCGCCTCGCCGGGATTTATCAAGAACCTCGGTCAATGGGATCCCGCCGTTCTATACGTCCGGCCCGCGGCGGAGACATCCATCTTCTTTACCGCCGGCGGCCTCATTGTCGGGCGGCAGGATTCCGTGGCCGCCTCCCTTCAATTTGTGGATGCCGATCCGCGCCCTTCGACAACAGCCGGCGGACAACAAGCCACGCTTTACAATTTCTATCTTGGGAATCCTTCGCGCTGGCGGGCCGCTGTCCCCGCCTACACCGAGATTGTCTATTCCAACCTTTGGCCGGGTGTCGATCTTATCTTCCAGGATCATCCGAACGGTCTTCGTTATACAATATCCGCAACCGGCGACGCCGGCCTCTCTCGCGTCCAGTGGGTGGCCGCCGGAGGAATCGCTATCGCGCCGCCGTTCCCCGGCAAAACAACGGGAACGCTGTCATGGGATGGGGAAGGCGCCGGCGCCTCCGCTTCGGTATGCGGGAGCTCTAATGCCGTCCTTTCAAGAGACCTTGACAATCCCGAAGCCCTTGTTTGGTCGACCCTTCTCGGCGGAAGCTCCGACGATTATGGGCACGCTCTCGCCCTTAACAATCTCGGCCAACCGATTCTTGCCGGCTCGACGCACTCCATAGATTACCCCACCACACCCGGCGCTTCCGCTGACACCTTGGCCGGACTTTGGGATCTCGTTGTTTCCAAGCTCGACGCGGCGGGAGAGACCCTTCTCTGGAGCACCTATATCGGCGGCGACAGCTACGATATAAATTATGATATAGCTCTCGACGCCTCCGGGAATCCCGTCATCACGGGAAAGACAGAATCAGAGAACTTCCCCACGACGTCCGGCGCCTACGACGAGTCGCACAACGGCTCCGGGGATGTCTTCGTTTTGAAACTCGGCGGCGGCGACGGCGCCCTTCAATGGAGCACATTGGCCGGCGATATTGACAACGACCTTGCCTTTAGCATGTTACTCGACGATGCGGGGAATCCGATTGTCGCAGGTTATACATTGTCTCCAGGTTTTCCAACAACCCTCGGCGCCTACGACGAGTCGCACAATGGCGAATGGGACGCCTTCCTCTTCAAGCTCACCGCCTCGGGCGATGCGCTCCTGTGGGGAACATTCTTCGGCGGCCGGGGCGATGATCGGGTTTATGACACGGCCGCCGATGAGCTGGGTTGCATCTATCTTACATCATGGACAACCTCCGAAGACCTTCCAGTGTCCGCCGGCGCCTATGACATATCATATAACGGCGGCGAAGACGCTTATGTCGCAAAGTTCAATTCGGCCGGCGACCAGCTGGAATGGTGCACCTATCTTGGCGGATCGGATATCGACCGCGCCTATGCGATCGATGTCGATTCCGGCGGCAATCCGGTTGTGGCCGGCTGGGTCCGGTCAAATGATTTTCCCCACTCCCCGGGCGCTTATGATGAAATGTACAACGGCGATGATGATATCTTCATCACAAAGCTCTCCTCGGCCGGCGCTGCGCTTCTCTGGTCGACATTCCTCGGCGGAGCCGGCGGGGAGATCGGCCGGGATCTCGCCATCGATCCGTACGACAACGTGATCATAACCGGTGGAACGACATCATCCGATTTCCCCACAACGCCGGGCGCGGTCGACACAACACAAAATGGAAGCTATGACATTTATCTGACAAAGCTGGCGCCCGACGGACGGGATCTCTTTTGGAGCGGTCTTGTCGGCGGGTCCGGCTGGGAAGAGGGTTATGCGCTCGCTCTTGACGGCGACGGACATCCGGTCCTCTCCGGCGACACATCATCCCCCGATTTTCCCACAACCCCCGGCGTCTATGCGGAAGAGCCCCGTGGGCTGATCGATATTCTCATCCTCAAGCTCGATTTGGGAAACGCCTCATCCGTGTCGCCTGGGCCGCCCGCCAGGCCGGCGGCCCAGGCCGGCTTCGGCCTCTTCCCCAATCCGGCGTCCTCCAACGTCACCTTCGTCTTCGATCTCCCCGAACCTTCGCGGGTTGTGTTCCATATATATAATGTTGCGGGACGGCTCATCCGGCGGATCGATGGCGGCGAAACATTCCCGGCGGGACAGCAGAGGCTCTGTTGGGACGGCCGAGACAACGCCGGAAAGCCTTTAGCTACGGGATGTTACCTCGTCCGTCGGTTTGGAACTGGTCGGAGCGGTGATAGCCGATTCGGAGGCGGGCGGCCCGAGGATGGCCGGGCCGGCCAAGCGGTCGCCGCTTCGACACAACGCCTCATCTTTATAGCGGATTAGATCAAGGGGGCGGGGAGGCCCGCCCAAGCACTGTCCCTATAGTCGATTCCGCCGGAATATGGTATTCTTCTACTGGTGTATTGTGTTACGTCGTCGCGCCCCAACGCCACCACATGGGGGCGCCTCATAGAACATCAGCTCGCATCTCGAGGAGTGGAAAATGTCTACGTACCAACATGTTATCTCCCAGACACTGGGACGTGGCCTGGTGAGGGGATCTTTCCTTCTCGCAATTCTGGCGGTTTTCGCCGCGCCGGTTTTGGGCTTTGCGCCGATTGAGACGCCGCCAGGCGCCGAAGACCTGCTCCCGCAAGGACCGGAAATGATGGTCCGGTCTCTCGGATCGGGCGTTACGTCCCTTCCCGCGAACCTGCAACAGAAAGCGGATCAACGCCTTCTGCGGTTCACCCGGGAACATGGCGGACACTGGAAAGCCTTGACCTGGAATCCCATAACCCTGACCCCCCGTCTGATCTCCGGCTCTGGGTTGGAGCTTGGCACAACGATTCTGACCGCCGAAGAGGCCGAGGCGGCGGCCCGTCGGTTTGTCGACAGCTCCCAATATCTCTGGGGATTGACCGCGGCCGAGCTGGAAGTCGAGAAAACCGGTCACGGTCTCGGCAAATGGTCGGTTCATTTCCGCCAGCTTGTCGGCGACTATCCCGTCATCGGCAGCCGGCTCACCGTCACCATGACCGAGGCGGGGCGGCTCTACGCCTTCGGCGGTGATTTGTGGCCCGGTCTCCAGGCGACCACGCAATCGTATGTCAATGCGGCGGAAGCGGTCTCGATGGTCCGCGTGGGCCTCGCGGTTCGCGGCCTCGCCTCCTTTGCTTCACACGAGGGTGAATTTATAAAACATGTCGTCACGGGAATCCTTCCTGTTTCCCCACAGAGCGGCACACTCGTTCACCGCATGCGCTCCTTTGTGAAAGATCCCGTCGGCGCCTGGATGGTCGACGTCGACGCCTTCAGCGGCGAACTCCTGCAGATCCAGAATGTTCTGCGTTCGCTGGACTTCACGGGAACGGTTACCGGTGAGGCCGAGATCTATGGTTATTGCGACGGCGTCACAACCAATCCCTTCGAGCTTTTGTACATTCTAGTCGATGGGGTCGGCATCGATAGCACCGCCGCCGACGGAAGTTATACAATTCCATTTACCGGAACCGAGCCTGAGTCGATCAAGGTCGGCCTTTCCGGATCCTATGTTACCACTTTCAACGTTCAGGGACCTGATGCGCAGATCGCCGACGAGATTACCCCGGGTGTCCCTTACAATATCTTTTGGGATGATTCCAACTCGCGCGTCGACGAGAGGGATGTTTTCATTCACACCACCGGAATCCATGAACACGTGAAAAGCGCCGATGAAAACTGGACTGATCTGGATTATCCCCTGCCGGCGCATGTTAATATCGACGCCTTCTGTAATGCGTTCTGGAACGGCGAGAGCATTAACTTTTATCATGAAGAAAATGACTGCGCCAACACCGGCCGGCTTGGCGACGTGATCGCTCATGAGTACGGCCACGGTGTCACCACTTTTCTCTATGGCGCCACCCAGCCGCCGACCGATATGCACGAGGCGAACTCCGATGTTCATGGGAACACCTACTCCAATAACCCGATCGTCGGTCCCGGCTTCTATCTCGCGAGCTGTGAAGAGGGCATCCGGAATTCCGACAACGATCTCGTCTGGCCCTTTGACCTGACCGGCGAGGGGCATCACGATGGTCAGATTCTGGCCGGGTTCCATTGGGATATCTGGGAGTCGCTGCAGCTGAAGCTCGGCGAGGAAGCCGGCAAGGCCAGGGCGTTGGAAATTTGGCATTTCGCCCGCATACTCGGTCTCCCGATGATACAACCCGATCAGGTTTGGTGGACATTGATCGCCGACGATGATGACGGAAACATCGAAAACGGCACGCCTAATTTCGACGAGATCTGCGCCGCGGCCGAGCACCATGGGTTCGAATGTCCCGAGGCGTTCGACGCAGTCGTTATCCGCCATGCTCCCAACGCCAATGTCGCGATGCCCGATGGCGGTGGTTTAACATTATATGCAACGATTTATTCGTTCGTTGACGAAATCAATCCGGATTCGGTGATGGTCTATTACCGGGGCGAAGGCGACGGCGGTGTCTTTAATTCCGTCGTCATGGCACCGGCCGTTGAGGAAAACGAATGGTCGGCGTGGCTGCCTGGCTATCCTGTTGGTTCAATGATCGAGTATTACATTTTCGGGGCGGATATGAGCCATAACCACCTCTACGATCCGCGCAACGCCCCGGCGGATTATCACCGGACCCGTGTTGTTTCGGTCTATTGCACCTTTGAGGAAGACAATGGCTGGACCGTCGGCGCACCGGATGACGACGCGACGCAAGGTATCTGGGAAAAGGTTGATCCCACGGCGGCATCCATGGCCGGATACCCGATTCAACCGGGAGATGACGCCACCGCCGATCCCGGAGTGCTGTGCTGGATCACCGGGCAGTACGCGGGCGGTTATGCTTGGGACACTGACGCCGACGGGCAGACAACCCTCACTTCCCCTATCTATGATTTCTCTGGTTACAACTGGATTGTCGTCGGCTATCAGCGCTGGTTCCAAACGTGGGGATCACAAGCGGGCGTCATGGAGATCGATATCTCTCCTGACGGCGGGTCCTCGTGGACAAACCTCAGCCACCTTGAAGGGGCGGACTACCATCCTCATTGGACCATTGAAGAACACAACGTTACCGCCGTGCTGCCCGCCTATGACCAAATTCGGGTCCGTGTTGTCATGTACGGCTTGCCGAATCCCTCGATTGATGAAGGCGGTATTGATGAGTTTATCATTATGGCCGGATTTGGGGATGCGTCGGATGTCGAGGATCCCATAACAGCCGCCGCGCCACTGCGCCTCGCGCTGGCCTCTGGAAATCCAATGGCGTCAACGGCCCGCATTCAATACAGCCTCCCTTCAGAGAGTGATATCCGCCTGAGAATTCACAATGTCACGGGGCGCGCCGTTAGAACACTCGTCGACGGCCTTCGTCCCGCGGGCCTTAATGAAGTGACATGGGATGGTCGCGATGATTCCGGTCGCGATATCGGCTCCGGTATCTACTTCCTGCAGCTCATGACGCCGCAGGGCTCTCGAACCGAGCGCTTGGTTCGAGTCCACTAGCTCTATTCATCGCAATGGGATGCAAACCGCCCCGGGTCTCAAGAGGCCCGGGGCGGTTCTTTATGACGCTGCCTGTTTCCAGATCCGTCTGCGGCTCTGGGCGCCGCTCGCTGTCCTTGCCGCCGGCTCCGCCTCCCGGCGCCGCTACTTTTCCTCGCCCAGGCTTTTTAAAACTTCCGCAGCATGAAGATTGGCGGGATTCAATTCGAGTGATCTTTTGTAGTTGGCGACGGCCTTCTCTGTCTCGCCCTTTTTCGCATACGCCTCGCCGAGGCTGTCATAGACATTGAAAGAATTGGGGTGCTCCTTAACATTCCTTTCAAAGATTGATATCGCCTGATCGATTTCGTCCCGAAGGAGATATTGATAACCCACAAAATTCAATACGTGTTCGGGTGGAGCGATTGTATATCCATATTTTTCGGACAGCGCGCGGTAATGCTGTTCCGTCGGCTCCAGCCCCTCGCTGGCGACCGCCTGGCGGATCACCCATCCCGAGTAAATGTGCCGCAACCCGTCCATGATCGTCCGGTGGGGGGCTGTGTTATGGTCTTCGTCCTCATAAACCCGGAAATTCCAATCGAAACCTTCCGGCGCATGGGCCTCCAAGAAAACCGTCATTGTATCGCTGAAGGCTTCCCATACTCCATGTTCATCTCCCGCGCGCGTAAAATAGAAACTCTTGCGAAGATTTTTCTTTGTCTCAAAAAGGGATCCGGCATTCTTCATCAGCAGCGCCCTATCCCAGAAGACGCTGGGACTAGGTGTAATATAACCGCCGAAGGTGCCGGGACTGGTTGTCAATGCGTGGATAGCGAACAATCCCGCCAGCGAGTGTCCGAAGACGATTCTGTAGGGATGCGTCCGATACGCCGAGTCCACATAGGGAATACATTCATCGTTGAGAAAGCGTATAAAATTATCCGCTCCACCGCAGGTGGGGCAAGGAAAGGCCTCGACATCATCCGGCTTGGGTGTCGGCGCCATATCGCGCCCGCGATCCGTATTGGGAATCCCGACCACAATCATCCGGGGGATATACCCAAGGGAGGCCAGGTAATCCGCCACTCCGACGGCATGCTCAAAGTGCCCTTCCCCATCCAAAAGATAAAGAACCGGATATCTCTGCTCCGATTCCTCGTATCCGTGGGGAAGGTGTATATAGAGCTCTCGTTCTTCACCCAGGATTTTTGAATCAAATGATATCGTTTGCCCGATGACAATAGGCGAACCCTCCCCGTCCGCCGGCACGCCGGCAGACGCTGTCGCGGTCATCATAAAAGCAACAGAGAGAACGCTATATATCAGAATCATTTTCTGTTTTATCATCTCCCACTCCCATAAACACCCCGCCGGATCCATTTCCGGCGTGCCCCCTCCTGGTTTGCGACCGCTGTTCTGAGGATACGCCGCGCCTCCCGGCGGCCATCTCTATACGCCAACAACTTTTTACTCCATACTGAAGGTTAAGTCCACCCGGAAGCCGATACCTCTTTGTTTAAAATGTTTTTCACCGGAGGGTGTGCCATGAAGAACCTGATCCCCGGTCTTATTCTGCTGGCCTTCGCCGCGTTTGTGAGCCTCGCGCCCTGCCAGGCCCAATGGTCTCAGGATGCGGGCGTCAACCTGGCCATTGCCGACCGGCCCTCCGACCAGGTGACGCCAAAGGTCGCCGGCACATCCACCGGCGGCTGTTATGTCGCCTGGTTTGATCTCGCTTCCGGAAGCTATGATGTTTATCTCCAGCATCTCGACGCTGAGGGCTTTGAATTGTGGGCGCACAACGGTTTGCTCATCAGCGATCATCCGCAAATGACTTGGCTTGTCGATTGGGATCTCATCGCGGACTCGAATGATAATGCCATTGTCCTCTTTTCCGATATCCGCGACGGCGCCGATCTTGATGTCTATGCTTATAAAATCGCACCGAACGGAGGTTTCCTCTGGGGCACCGATGGCAAGACCATTTCCGAAAACAACGATTTTGAACCGGCGCCGAGAGTCGTTGAATCATCCAACGGCGATCTTGTTTTTGTCTGGTCCCGCCAACCCGACGAGGGTGACGGCGCCCTGATGATGCAGCGGCTCTCTCCGGATGGAACAGAGCTTTTTGCCCACGGCGGCATCCCGATCGTCACTGTCCCGGGCGAGGATCCCGGGTTCTGTGAAATGGTCCCGTCGGAAAACGGCAATGTTATTGTCTCTTGGGTGAAAGATATCAGCACTTTCTATAGCGACCGCTATGTCATGGCGGAAGAGTTCACGGCGGCGGGGACTTCGGCTTGGGGCGGTTCGGTCAGCGTCTTTGACGCCACCATCGTGCCGATAGCTCATACACCACGGATTCTCTCCGACGGCGATGGCGGCGCGATTGTCTATTGGCACAGGAGCCTGAGCGATTATTTTAATTCTTTTGTTCAACATCTCGACACCAACGGCAGCGAGATCTTCCCGCACAATGGTCTCTCCGTCTCGACAACAGCCGGATACCACCATATCGATCCCACTGTCTCATACAACACCTCAACCGGGGAAATCTACGTCTTCTGGGATGAGCGCAACTCGAACCAATCGCAGTGGGGCGTTTACGGCCAGCTATTTTCGGCGGATGGTGCTCGGCTTTGGGGCGCCGGCGGCTTTGCTTTCGAGCCGGTCAACACAACTTACAAATTGGCCATCCGCAGCGTGCCGGTCGCCGATGACGCAATGGTCTTCTGGATTGATGAACCGACAGGAACCTATGGGCAAAATAGAGTTGTCGGATTCCGCACCGACCGCAGCGGCGTCAGGCCGTGGGGCGATCCGCCGATTGAGGTTTCATCCCACCTTAGCAGCAAATCCGGCCTTCCCCTTTCGATGGATCACTTCGGCGTCGTGAAGCTGATTTGGGAAGATGGCCGCAACGGCGCTCCAGATATCTATGGCCAAAATGTTAACTTCAACGGAACGCTGGGGCTTTGCGCGTGCACTGTGGACAACGGCGTGGCCGATATGACACGCCTCGCCCTGAACACGGTCTTGCCGAATCCATTTAGTGAACGAGCGGTCCTCAACTTCCAGCTTCCACGCACCGCCGACATTCACCTGGCGGTTTATGATCTTGGCGGGCGCCGGATCGCGACTTTGGTCGACGGCCGTTATCCCGCCGGAAGCTACAATACCGCCTGGCTCGGGCTTAACGATTCCGGCGAACGCGTCCCAAGCGGTCTCTATTTTGGACGGTTGATCTCAGAGGGTATGATTTCGACAAAGAAAATTGTCTATCTAAAATAGGGACATGCGCCCTGATGGTAGATAATTCCCATGACGCTTAAAGCAAAAGTGTTACCTCATCCACTTCGAACCGGGGCAAGGGCTTGGTTCCGCTTGTGGTTCTTAAGATAAATTGCCCGCTGTTTTCCGTCATCCTTCCAATCACCTCGCAGGGGATCCCCGATCCGGCGACTTCGCGGGCGATCGCTTCACCCATCCCCGCATCACAGGTCGCGATCAATGAGCCCGATGCGATAACACCGAGAGGGTCCAGGCGGAGGCATCGGCACAAAGCCTCCCCTTCCGGAATCAGCGGCAGTTTGTCGCCTTCGATCATAAGCCCCAGACCGGAAGCCTCGGCGACTTCGCGCAGACCCGTTGCCAGCCCCCCTTCCGTCGGATCGTGCAACGCCCCCAGTTTGGCATTTAGCCCGCCGGCCGCAAGACGCAGGGCGCGGGAGTCGGGGACGACGCTGATCCCAGGATCTTTTACAAATCCCCGGCATCGCTCATGAAATTCTCTGCCGAAGGATGTTAGTACCTTGTCCCGCGCCATCGCGGCCATCACCGCAATGCCTTCTACGGGGTACCCCTTTGTCAGAAGGATCTCCTCCCCGGCCCGGGCATTGGCGCTCGAAAGAATCCGGTCGTGAGGCACGGATCCCAGCATGTGCCCCACCGCAATCGGCCGCCGTACAGCGGGGGTGATCTCCGTATGCCCTCCGATGAGCAGAACCCCCAGCTCGGCGCAGGCTTCGGTGGCGTCCGAGAGGATCCGCGCCACACCGCCGATGTCGGCGTCTTCCGCCGGCATGAGAACGACCAGGACCAAAAATTCAGGCTCGCCTCCCATCGCGGCGATATCATTGGCATTGATATGCACCGCATACCAGCCCAAGTCCTCCGCGATAAAGGTGATCGGATCGGATGTGACAACAATCCGGCCGGGTTCCGCCGGCCCCATTATGACGGCGGCGTCTTCTCCGGGAGCAGGTTGTACAATGACACGGCGGGCCAGATCGGGGTTCGATTTATATAGCTTTGGGATATGCTTCTCCAGCAGCCTCTTCAGCATATCGGGCGGTAGCTTTCCGGCTCCGAGGTTCTTCATCGATTCGTTTATAACCGTCTTCTTAAAGAACGGCGTTGATGCAGGATGATCTATTTATGCCGGTACTCGAAAAGTGACGGCTGCGTTCTTGCGCCCTTTGCGCTCGGCTCCTTTGGTATATGACATTCTTCGTGGCGCAAAAGCCATACTTTATTCTGCAGCCCTCCGCCGAATCCCGTGAGTTTTCCTTTGGTTCCCATCACGCGGTGGCACGGGATAAGAATCGATACGGGATTTTTCCCCGTTGCGGCGCCGACGGCGCGTGAGCCCCCCGGCCTTTTTAGATTTTCGGCGATCTCACCGTAGGTGACGGTCTCCCCGTATGGGATTTTTGCAATCTCCCGCCAAACACTGAGCTGAAAATCGGTTCCGCTCAGCCTTTCGGGGAATGGGTAAACTTGGCGCTTCCCGGCGAAATATTTATCAAGTCGCGAGTGAACCTCCTTGCAAGAGCCGGCGACAAATTCTGCATCGGGGTAGCTCCAGCCCAAACTGTTGACGAATTCGAGCAGTGTCGTCTCTTTACGAAACCAGACCGCTATCGGGTCCTTCGCCGATTCCGCCAGAAAGAGATCTCCGATCGGGCTATCTATGCATTCATAAGTGATTTTCATGCCGGTTCCTTCTAAACCTTTCTTCTTCCGCGCTTCCTGTTTCGGGTCGCCGGCGGGGCCGGGGGCTCGTTTCCACGCGCGATCTCATTCACTACTTCGACGATCGGACACGGTTCAATGGCTCTTCCCTCGCGGCAAGAAAAGACCAATTGATCCAGTACGGCCTTCATTGCCGCCATCCGGGTCGCCTTCGCGTCTATGATTCGAATCACATCGGAGGCCCGAATCGCTGTCTCTTCCCGCTGACTCTCCTCCACATTTCGAAATGAAAGCAGCATCAGAACCTCATCTAATGTAAAACCAAGGTCCTGCGCCCTCTTGATAAACCGGACGAGCAGAACCGTATCGAGAGGATAGGCTCTGTATCCGGACGTCCGGCGGGGTGGCTTGGGCACTATCCCCCGCCTCTCATAGTAGCGCATCGTCTGAATGTTCACCCCGGCCATATGCGCCACTTCGCCGATCGTCAGTGTTTGTTCCGGGTCGCCGAGATTCGTCATGGTTCGACCTTACACATTGTTTAGCTTATACTCTAAAAGATCAAGCGCCGTCTTTCCTTGCGATCATGACAAGATCCATCGACTCCATGGGGACATACTCCCCACCCAGCATGTCCCCAAGAACCGCCGTTATCTGAAATCCGGCCGCCTCGAGAAAACCCTGCATATCTTCCCGTCTCCAGCCCCGGATGTCGACGCCCTGGGCCCGGACCATTTCCACCGGCGGGTCGGCGGATCGGCGGTATGAAAGTGTTACCGGGCAGAAGCGGACCCATCCGTTCTCTTTCAAGTCCATGAGCCGGAGAAAAACGATCTCCTCATCGCCGTTGTCCCGAAAGCTGAGCGGCAGATTTCGGATTTTCTTTTCGAAGATCCTTTCGTAATTGAGAAACTGAAATAGAAAAAGGCCGCCGGGGCAAAGATGCCTCCGCACCCCGCGAAGGGCCTTTATCATATCCTCCGCATCGGTGATATGAACCAATGTGTTCCCGAGGGAGATCGCCGCGCCAAACTCTCCCTCAACGGCGTCATCAAGATGGACAAGATCCCCGCGCACAAATTTGATATTCGGCGGGCAGGGAGTATCGGTCGCCTTTGCGATCATCGTTTCGGATTGATCGACACCGACAACACGGAAACCCTCTTCATGAAAGAAACGGCTATGTTCGCCCGTCCCGCAACCGAGATCCAACACCGACCTTTCAGGGGCCATCGCTAAAAACTTCCGTAAAAAGGGGCCCTCCGTATGGAGCCGTTTCGGCCATGCGATGAGGCGCCGGTAATCAACGCGGGAGTATGGATCATCTGTTCCCATTTCCCCTCCATCCTAAATTGTATTTTATGATACCACACGCCGGCGGATGGGGTAAGCTGCCCACACTTCTTAACCGCCGGCATCCCACGCCCCGGCGGGCCGAAAAGAGCGCGGCCGCGCATGGGAGGAGTTTTCCGAAATCCACGATGGCGTCCTGATTGTCGGCATTTCAATAGAAATCCCACATCTTCGCAGGGCGCATGTGGTTATAAGAGAGATTTTTCCAGAACGCCATGCCCGGGTCGCGGAAAAAATCGGCGTTCGGTTTCTTTCAATGGGTCTTGTGCTGTTGCTACTGCGTTCCCGGCCACTTATCCTTATAGAAGTGGTGTACTTAATGGAAAGGAGTCCCCATGGGACACATCGGATTTCAGGAAATTTTGATTCTCGTCGTGGTCCTCGTCCTCCTTTTCGGCGCGCGCAGGATTCCTGAGCTGGCCCGCTCGATGGGTCGCGGGATCAACGAGTTCAAGCATGGTCTAAGAGAAAAAGGGGATGATCAGAAGACGGATCCGCCTCCCCGGGTAGAGGAACCCTCATCCAAACGCGATTCCTCCCGGTAGCGTTCTCTCGTCTGGTATCGGTTTGGTAGTCTTAACGTGAATATCACCCTTCGCCTTTTTGCCGCCCTCCGCCTGGAAGCCGGGAGCGATTCGCTCTTGATCCAACTTCCGGAGGGCGCAACGGTGGGCGACGCATTGGAGCAGATCCAAGGCGAATACGCCGGGCTTGTCCCTCATCTCCCGGCCTGCCGCGCCGCCGTCGGCAATGAATTTGTTGAAGCCGGCACGAAGCTGAAAGAGGGCGATGTGTTGGCCCTTATTCCTCCCGTCCAAGGGGGTTCTTCCGCGCCGCAGCGTATGGTCCGTGTCGTCGTTCTTACCGACAAACCCCCGCTTGAGGCGCTGAAGATCATTTACGATGATTCTGATCCGCCCCCCGAAACCGGCGCCGGTGCTGTTGTCGAATTCCGCGGTGTCGTCCGCGGCACCGAAAACGATCAGCCGATCGAGGGGATCGAGTACGAGTCCTATCTTGATATGGCCGAGCATCAAATTCATCGAATCCTGGATGATTTGGAGCAGCGCCTTCCATTGATCCGGTTTATCGTGATACACACCATTGGGATGGTGCCCGCGGGAGAAACTTCGTTATACATTCGCGTTGAATCGTCGCACAGGAGAGAGGCCTTCGTCGCCTGCCAGAGCTTTATCGATCAGCTGAAGCGAGATGTTCCCATTTGGAAGCATCCGCGGTCCGGCGCCTAGATCAGCCCTTCCGTCCCACATATTGCTCGGCGCTGATTGAGAATTTCAGCGCCCTGCGCCGCTCCTCGCTCCACTTCGGCAAAGTGCTTTCGTTATAGACAAATGATTTCTCGAGCGTCATGCCGATCTTTTTCATCACCCTTTGGGATCGGATGTTCCCCGCCAGCGTATGCGCAATGATCTTTTCAAGTCCGCGTTCTTTGAATCCGATTTTCAACATTTCAGTCGCGCCTTCCGTCGCGTAGCCTTTGTTCCAGAATTTCTTTCTGAGCCGGTAGCCGGTTTCAATTTCATTCTCAAAATGTCTGTCGGGCTGCAGGCAGAACCATCCGATAAATTCCCCGCTCTCAATTTCATGGGCGGGCCAGGCGCCGTAACCGTCGAGCCTCGACAGCTTTTCCAGAAGGGTCCGAACTATATCTTCAAAGCCGATCCGCGCAACCGGCAATCCGCCATTGATAAAATTCATAACATCGGGGTCGTTATCCATCGCGAATAGTTCGTCTGTATACGAAAAATCGAAATCTCTGAAATGGAGTCTGTCTGTTTTACAATTCATCCTGCGGCCGCCGATTATTCCCACCTCTCATCGGCGGGAAACGGCTCGCCCTCGTTTTCGTTTTCAAAAACCCGGCCGGAAAGGATGTCGTCAATCTGGCGGACGACCTCCATCAGCTGCTCATTCTTGACAGGGTCGTTCTGTATCTGGCATGCCCTGAGAAGAAGGTCCCTGGCTCTTTCAAAGGTCTCGCGCTCCTGGGCATAAACAAATCCTAAATTCGCAAGAACGAGCAGGTTGTCTGGTTTTAATAAAAGGGCCTTTTCGAGACTTTCAGACGCGAGCTCATTCCGGCCCTGCGCCGAATAGGCCAGCCCAAGATTGTAATGCAGCTTGAAAGCCAGCTCGGCGGACACCTGGTGCTCGCTCAAAATGCGGCCGGCTGAAACATAGGACCGCACGGCGCGGCTCAGGTCTTCTTCTTTCTGCAACGCGATCCCTAGATTGATCCATATCCGGGGATCGCAGTTGAGCTCCTCGACCGCCTTCAAATACATTTCCCCGGCATCGGACCACCGACCGGTCGCCAATACATTGTTGCCCCGCTCGAATAAGGCCGCCGCATTATCGGGATGAGCTTGAAGCAGCACATGAAGCCGCCGGCCATCGGTTCGGAAATCCGCCGCCCGTCCGGCCGTTCGGATCCCAAAAAGTGTGGCGATGACGATCAAGAGGACAATTTCTACGACATTCGGGGATCGGGAGGCGGCCCACCTGCGGATACCGGCGGCCGCGGCGATCACGAATCCGCCGGCCGGGAGAAGCAGGAGAGACTCAGATGCCACGGGCCCCTGCCCGCGAAAGAGCGGCAACATGGTCGACAGCGCGAGGAGGAACCAGCCGAAACCCAGTCCCAGGGCCGGCCACTTCCGCACGATCGATAGGAGAAACAACCCCGCGAGCATCATCCATATAAAACTTCCAAGAATGAGGGCGAGAGACGCCGGGTTTCCGCTGGGATTCAGGAGGTGAACATAATTCGTGCTGAGCGAAAGTGGCAGGACAAGAAGGCGGAGATAAATGTACGGCGCGGCCAGGCTCGCCAGCCCCTTCTGGCCAAACCCCAACCAAGCCACGATACCGGAGACATCCGCTGACCCCTCGGCATGACCCATGGCGCCGCGAATCATGATCCACATTAGAAGGATCCCGGCGAGAGGAGCAAGCCGCACCAGCATACTCTTTTCGAGCATCCGCCCCGCGGCGCGGGCTCGCAGCCACTCATAGAGAAGGAGCAGCGGCAGCAGAATCCAGGTCGCCTCATATGAGAGCAGCGCGAGGAGATAGGAGGCCCAGAGAACAACCAAGAGAACCGGGTTCTGTTTCTTGCCGTCCTCCGGACCGGCGCCGGCGAGAAGGGCGGACAAAAAGAAAACCATCCCCAAAAGCCCGCTTCGCCCGGAAAGCATGAAAACCGTTTCAGAAACAGCCGGGTGGAGCGCCGCCACAAGACCCCACAGAAAGGCAACAAGAACGCCGGAGAAGAGACGCAGCAAGAGATAAAAGAAGAGACCGGCGATAATCATTCTGAGAACGACCTGTACAATATAGTATCCGGTTCTCTTCGACCCCCACAGGGTGTAGTTCCATAAAAAACTCCCCGTGGCAAGAGGCCGCCACGAAGATCCCGCATCATTCCACCGATAGGGGCTGTTCCACACCGAGTGGTCGGGTGTTGAATTAACCGCCGGATGCCCCCACGCAACGTCCGCATCTCCGATAACCGGGCCGTTGTTCAATCCAAATAAATACGGTATGGCGGTAATGATGACGATGCCGGCCAATGCAAGCCAGGACCAATTATTTTTCGGGTTCTGATTCACGGTCCTCAACGGAAACGAGCCGTCTTGAAACGGCTCGTTCTCCTCGGATTGTTTGTAGCTTGGAACATCCGGGCAATCGACATCCAAATGTTGTCCGCCGTCTCCAACAAGTCCCCGTCATTCTTTAATAATCCGTGTAAGCCGTCCGGAATCCGATTTGCGGAGCCATTGTTTCAGGCGATGTCGCCTCGCGATTTGTACAACGAAGGCTTATCATTCCGCCAAGCCAGCTTCCGCCACGTATCACTTTTGTGACCCCGGTGGGCGGTCCGGGATAATTCGGCGGCGGTGTTTGCCTATACGGGTTTTCATACCAATCCCGGACCCATTCCTTGGCGTTGCCGGCCATATCATTGAGTCCAAAATAGCTGGAGCCAAGATTCGTCTGGTACCCCATGTAAATGGAACCATCATAGAATCCGATCGGCGTCGACGGAGGCATCACTAATTCAAATGGATCCCCGCCATTATAACCATTGCACCGGGTTTTATCCCAATCCCGGCCCCACGGGTATCTCCATCCCAGCGAATCCCCGCGCGCCGCGATTTCCCATTCCCGCTCGGTGGGCAGTCTCAGTCCGTAAAAGATACTGTAGGCCGTCGCCCCGTACCAGCTGACACCCATGACGGGATGCCCCTCAAATCCCTCCGCCACCACAAAGGAATCGATCTCCTCCTCCACATCAAACCGTATCTTCGACTCGTCAAAATTAATAAGCCGATTTCCCAGCGTGTCGGTGGCCGTGCGTGGCGGGTAAAAGATAACGGCCTGGGGGTTGCTGTTGATTGCCTTGTTTAAATAGGTTCTGAACAGGTCGTTTGTTACTTCGTTTTTCTCAATATAGTATGTAGAAACCGTGACTTGGTGAAATGCCATCTCGTTGGTATTTGCCAGCGTATCGGATGTGTCGGCGACACCAATCGCGTACCGCCCCCCTGGGATTCGGATCATTTCGGATTGGGGTCTCGGCGTCCCGCCGACGTTGGTCACTTCGAGGTTTTGGGTTGCACTGCCCGGTCCTTCATAATAAGTATTGTAGGCTTCCATTCTTATTCTGTACGGCCTATCGGGAGTCGTTGGGATAACGAACTTGTGATAAACCAGATCAAGGGGTGTTTTGTGCTCCGTTGTATCAATATCCCATATGCCATCATCTTCAAAATCCCAACGCACAATGATGTTTGACAGCTCATCGATCGGGTCCGTGGTTTCATTCGAAGCGTTGAACTCGAAGTTAATATCAAGATTCCCGGAAGGCGGATCAATCAGGAACCCGGCCGTTGGGGCTGTCAACTGAGCCACATTGAGAATTCGGACATCGATTTCCGGCGAAAATCCTGTATTCCCAAAAATATCGTCGGCTCTGGCGATGATTTTGACTTCGCTGCCGTTTGTAATCGTTCCGGTGCGCCACTTTACGGAATAATAGGACCATCCATTTTCTGTGCTGTCCGGAGTTTCAATAACGGTCCCAACGTTTTTTGCCGCTGTGTCGCTGGCGGTCTTGCGGTAAAACTGAACAGAAGCAATTCCATTATTGTCACGCGCCCGAGCGACAATGTTGACAGAGTCGGCTACATCGAAGAGCCCGGCCGGCGGTGGTGTGGGGTATATAATAGTGATCTCTGGTTTTGTCTGATCACCTGGCTTTTCGGGGTCGTCTTTCGCACACCCGGCATAACCCGAAACAATGAGGAAAATTGTAAAAAGGGTAAGAAATGTAAACCCTCTGATTTTCGATCCCCGCCGAATCTGCGTTGCCATTGTTACAGCCCATCCTCCAACCCCGTTTCCCCTAGACCTTGGCAGTCAGCCGCACATCGAAGCATCCGGCGGAAGAACGGCCATCCGACATGTCACGGGGAGACGTGGACGCTATGGCGCCCAAGGATGACGGCTCCAACCAGAGGTTCGCCGTGCGTCAGCATGGCGGCTTGCTCCAGATCATTTCCCGGCATATCCCAGAAGAGTCATATTCTGGGGTTCGAAAACGATGCCTTCACCGGGAAGGCTTCTTCAAGATACCTCGCAAAATGCCGTAGGGTCAATCCGGTTCGTGAGATGTGCCGGCGTCCCATCTCATTTCCCCCGCCGAACTTCCCCTCCACAATAGCCCTCTCCTGCCCCTACTCTTCTTGCCTTTTGCAGACTTCCTCGCTCGCCATTTCTATCTCTGCTCCGACCTCGGCGCCCATCCTTCGATTCGAAGTTCGGCGCCAACGCGCCCCTGTTTGGAACTTCTTCCCTCTTCCCTTGGCGAAACGACCTTCCACCACATTCATTATATTTATA
>JAHJDP010000070.1 GCA_018831195.1 Candidatus Eisenbacteria bacterium
ACGTCGAATCTTGCCATTTGAATACTGTTGCATTTGATCCTCCAAGCTTGAATGGATATAAAATCCAGCATTTTGCTGGGATAGCTATTTTATAATCCATTGGCTTAGAGGGTGGAAGGCTCCGTGAAATGACCGCTTACAGCCACCGGGGCCTGCGTCAACCAAAAGAGCCACCCCATTTCGAGGCGGCTCGTCGCGGCTCCCCGGGTGCAACCCTTTACGAACCGTTCTCTGTTTTTGAGGATATTTGATCTCAATTGTTGTCCGTTAACCACTCACCAACGATTCATCTTTTGTCTGGCCTTTCTGGATCAGATCCCGCAACCGCAAGTCCCTCAATGCGGACTGAATAAAAAGAAGGGGCAGCCACCGCTATTCCAAATAAAGGACCCAGATGTCGGATATGCCTTCACTGCTAGTGCTGCTGTAGCTGATCGCGCGACCATCAGGAGACCATGACGGGTATGATTGATCTGCTAGATTGAAGGTCAGTTGACTCAAATTCTCTCCAGTGGCAGACATGACCCATATGTCCCAGTTCTCAGATCGATTGGATGAGAAAACGATTTGACTCCCATCAGGTGACCAAGCCGGAAACATGTCGCGAGCAGGATCCGTTGTGAGTTGAAGAGGAGTGCCTCCATTTGCGGATATCACCCATATATCATAATCAGCCCCGAAGACAATCTGATCTCCCACCGGAGACCATGAGACTCCATAAGTAGGCCAGTCGTCGGAAAGAAGTAATTCTGGTGAACCTCCAGAGAACGGAATAATGTATGTTTCCTTGAGATAATCAGGAGAAAAAGAAACTTGAACTGAGTAGACTATTTGGCTACCATCAGCGGAAAAAGAATAGCTTTGTATATTGTTGTCCTCTCCATGGCTCACCAATAATGAATAGTCCGATCCAAAGACTGGGTCCATGATCCAGATCGCATTAGTAAGATCTGATCCATAAGTTATGAAGGTAAGTTGATTCCCGCCTGGTGCCCAGGATGGGCTATGGGATGATCTCAATGGATCATCGGTTAGTCGAACAGATTGCCCCCCTGTCGCAGATATCATGGACAGCTGCCGTGTTCTATTGGTACCGTGATCAGTCACGTACACAAGTTTATCGCCATCCGGAGACCAGGCCGGACTAGCCGCCCAGCCTGTTCGGGAGCTAAACGTCAACTGCACATTGGCTACCGTCGTCGCACTCACAACATTCGACAGCTCGGACCAGTTGGGTGCACCATCGACTGTTTTGAGAGCGAAGAAGTAAGTGGTCTCAAGCTCCAGGTCGCCTATTGTAAAAGACTCCTCGCTCCCCGGAGTTTCAGGCGCAGGTACATCTTGAACCTGGATCGCCTCGGCCCAGGATTCATCTGTAATCTCAGCGAGCGAATACCTCAGGTCATACTCAGCCGCTATTCCTTCAGAACCATTGTTGCCAGGGGCTGTCCACGTCAAGATCGCGTTGTGGCCATTCGCCGAAGTTACTTCAAGGTCACTCACCTGCTCTGGAGGGATTTCGTCCAGAATCGGTGTGGCACTCACTACATTTGAGAGATCAGATTCGTTGGATCTATCATCAAGAGACTTGATCGCAAAGAAGTGCTCCTGCCCGGCGTCCAGATTTGTAACTGTGAATGCTTCATCAACACCTGATGAATCCGGTGCCGGTACAGATTGTACCTGTGTTGCTGCTTCCCAGCTCTCATCCGTGATCGTCGTTAAAGCGTACCGGAGATCATATCCTGCGGCTCTTCCTGAATAATCATCATCACCCGAGGCAGTCCAGGACAGACTCACGCTGGATTCATCAAACGAGGATACAAACAGATCGCTGATAGCTCCGGGGGCGGTTGTATCTCCAATTGTCGCACTCGCGATATTTGATAGCTCCGACCAGTTGGGAACCTCGTCGGCCGTTTTCAAAGCAAAAAACCACTCGCCCCAATCAAATCCAGAGATTTCAACGTGCTGAAACTGGCCAGATATCGCTGGCTCAGGAGGTGAAGGTGCAATTGTCGCGGAGTCCCAGAGAGCTTCGGTGATGGGAGTCGTCATGTAGCGGATCTCGTACGCTGCAGCCTGTCCACTGGAACCATCATCACCTGGAGCAGTCCAATATAGAGTAACTTGATCCTCAATCGATGGCGCTGTAGCTAGGTCCTGCACAGCCGCTGGTGGAGTGGTATCGGAAGGTGTTGGCGTGGTGCTTTTATCATCCGAGCACCCTAAGAACAGGATCAGAAACACATATAGCAAATACCGGATCTTCATTATTAGTCTCCCCAAGGCCGAATCAAGACGACGCTGTCATAGGTTCCTTTCTCTGACAAGCACTTTGCACCGGCTCCCGGATTGTGAGTCAGGAGAGAGACTCCCTGTTGGAAGAAGTAATTAATAGGCAATTCAAACCTCGGGAGTCCTCTCCATTCTCTCAGCCACACCCTACTAATATGGATAATACTGCGCGTACGCTTCACAGTCCTCTTTGTTGTGAACAATGATATCATTAGCAACATATGTTCCTGCTTTAACCTGGAAGTTATACACTTTCACCTCTTCTTCGATCTTCCTCAGAGCGAAAATCTCCATATCCCAGCCATCCGGACTGGTCAATACATCACCAACACTAAGATTGCTCACATTGACCCACTTGCCCCCGCTCAATACAGGGTGGTTCTCTGTAGCACTAAGTTCTTCGTTAATGATAAAGTAATGGGTAACAACGTAGGGCTTGTGGATGGATGTGACCTCAGACATGCTCATTCTGGCCGTGGGTTCATCGTACGCAAGTACACGATCACCAACTTGAATTTGCTCTACGGGCTTTGTGCTTCCATCAGCCATTCTGATGGGCGTACCTCCGAGCAAACAGTCACAGCCATTTCCGGGATTACCAGTGGAGCTGCAGTCGCATGGCTGCCAGTTGCCTTCGAAAGGAGTACAGCCACCATACCATACACATCGAAACAACTTAATTTCATCTATACAGCTACCAAACTCAATCCTATGGGTCGTACAGCCCTCTCCCCCTATGCAGAAAGTACCGAGATCGACTTGGTGGCAGTACGGGATTGCCTGGGCGGCACCGGTCACCGCTAACACTCCCAGGATCATTAACATCACTATGGACCGCATATCTTCCTCCTTCAATTTCGGATTCGCTGGAGATGACACCAGCAGCCAATTTTAGATAGCCAGGCTGCTGTAGACTAGTTCCTCTCAATACAGAACAAGTCATATCCCCAAGAACAATTGGATGTAAAACACTGTATTGTATTAGCTGCAAAGGATCTCAGATGCACAACATTTGGAATCTACTTTTCAGTTCACCGAGGCCATCTTATCTGTGCCTAGGATGGTAGTCAAGAGCTAACCCTAATCCGGCAAAAAATATGAGTTGAAATGAGAGAAAAAAGTTGAAAATGGGCTTCCCATATGTTTTTTCGGTTGTAGACATTAGCGTTCAACCGAGAAAGGAAAACCCATTTCCAATGAGACGAAGAAAACGCACTTTGACCCGTCGTGTCAATAGGAATCTCCGGGTTGAGTTCGGGGATGAAAAGCTGACCTCCCATGCCGGTCTAGAAATTCTCGGGAGTTTTCTCCAAGAGAAACTATTCAATACTAAACTCCGTGATGCCTTTCGAGACATCGACTTAAAGGGAGACTATCCCTTGCCGTCCATGGTCCGGGTCTTTCTGGCCCTGTTGTGGACTGGAGGCCGGCGACTTCGGCACGTACGTTTTCTGGATCGTGATCCGCTGGTGCGCCGATTCTGTGGTCTCGATCATCTTCCGGATGAACGGACTCTGAGCCGATGGCTTAAGCAATTTACA
>JAHJDP010000071.1 GCA_018831195.1 Candidatus Eisenbacteria bacterium
GGCACAAAGGAGCGGGGCAGAATGTTCAAGACACTCACCGCGATCCATTTTGTACAACCAGAACCGCTTCAGCTTCGGCATGAGCATATCCGGGATGATGACATCTCCGGTCCGGCCACGCTTGGCTATCTCGGGGCGGACCCGGATGCGAGTTCTGACCGCGCCATCGGGGAAGTAGATGTCGCCGACATTGAGGCCGACCAGCTCGCTCAGGCGCAGGCCGGTGCCCAGGGCCAGGGCTACTATAATGTGATCCCGTTGATGGCCGGAGCTGGTCTGCAACAGGGCCTTCTGCTCGTCGGCTGTCAGGGTTTGGGGGCTTAATCTAGACATGGTTTCCTCCTCCTGATCCATTCGTTGCTTGGTTGGTCGGCAGGAGTCAAGTGATTCTGCAACAATATAATAGGGCGTTTTCAGCTTGATATCCGGGGCGGGAGGAGCGTTGCTTGGACCAGGAAGGAGGGCTGAATAATGAGGATAGGACCGAATGATTCAATATGGGTCGTTGTGGACGCAGGGCCCGAGAGCGAGCAGGACGATATCCTGTTTCAGACCACGCTGCGGGGCTTGGATCTGCAATTCAAGGGCGGGCTGACGATGGACCGGAATCCCACGCTATTCACTGACCGGAAGGAGGCCGAGATCGAGGCTTATGGACGTCTCACCGCACAGGCCATCGCTAACGCAGGGATTGGGGCCAAGTTGGAGGAGGTTCGGTACATCGAGATCCTGGATGGTGACGGGAAGCTGCTTTTTGAGGCGGGTTGCCTTAAGCAATCTTACTCATAGAAAGAAAACAATGAATAAGCAAATGAAAAAAGGGACCTCCGCGACCAAGAAGTTGAGCATCTAGACGGATGCAGAAAGTTACAGTATAATAACCCAGAGATGAAAACATCCACCGAGTTCTATTCAATTATTGTGATTGACAAACTCCACAAGGAGTCAAAATGCGAAAGAAACTATTTATACTCTTTCTTTGCCTGACCGGATTTATTACCACCTCCTTTGGAGAGATACTGGACGTACCAGTCGAGTATTCATCAATTCAAGCCGCCATTAATGCTACGAACGATGGGGATACAGTCAGGGTAGCCGCTGGCACCTATTCAGAGTACCTTAGGATTGAATTAGAAGGTATTGGAAGTAGGGATCTGTTCTTGTTTGCGTCCGAGACGGCAACTGTACAAAAACCAAATTCAGAGCCCGGCCTTTTGTTTTACATTCGTGCCGCCGGTGAGCTGAAGGTTAATGGCTTTAACTTTAGGGGTAGCGGGAGCTTTGGTGATCTCGTTGTCCGGGTCATAGACTGTCCAGCAATCTTTGAATCTTGCTATTTCCAAAATGCTGGTGCAGGCATTGACTATTATGGACCTGAATGCAGTGGTGGGTATCTGCAAAACTGTACAATTACGGACGTAGGCGTCGTTGGCTTTGTCGCTCGTGATACTAGCACTATAGGACTCATGAACGTTGAATTCAGTCAAGGGATCTATGAAGGCAGCACGAATTGGGCTGGGTATTTGGGCACAAGTGGAGGAGGAAATGTCTTAATTGATCCATTGATCGATGTAGAGTTCCTTGATGAATATCTAGCTATAGATCAAGGGCGACTCTCACATAATGGTACTGATACTCTAAATGTAATCATCGGCGAAAATGTGATTTATGATCCAGTCGCAACTGCCTACTTTGATTCGCTTATGGCAGTCCATCCTCCTGAAGAATGGCCGGGGTTAGCAATCCCATTCTTTGGCGGCTACTACGTGGATCGGATTCGATGGTGGCCTTCATCAGCGGGTGGAGGCGGAGTAGAGGAGTTCATACCTGGATCAGGTACAGACGATCAATACGGCGATGCCATGCTTGGCTCGCCAGATGGAGTCGGAACGTCTTTGGGTACTGAGGGTTCAGCTACCATTTTCTTCCCTCAGATTATTATTGATGGCGGTGGACTCGACTTATTCGTGCATGAGCTAGGAGGCGACAGGAATGGCCGGTTTGCCGAAGATGAATTTGAGGAGAACTTCCTTGTTGAAGTCAGTGAGGACGGAATTGATTTCACCGTCTTGGGCGAGGGTGCCGGTGGAACAGTGGGATTTGACCTCGGATCGATAGGCGTTGACAACATAGCATACGTTCGAATAACCGACATACTGCCTGATGAGGGTGTTGAGCCTCCAGCGGCCGGGGCTGATATTGATGCCATTGTGGCCATACATATTGACGATGAGGATATTAGTGCCCTGGATCCAGATGTGGTTCTTGTGAGTTCCTTCAGACCCTGCATTTATCCAAATCCAGCTGTTTCATCTGTGCGCATGCAATTTTGGAATCCGATTGGGGGAGGAGCCAGTCTGAAAATATACGATTGCAGTGGTCGTCTTATGCATCGCCATTATTCTATCAATCTTCCGACGGGTTTCCATGAATGGATTTGGGATGGAAGGTCCGATCTGGGTAATCCGGTCGCACCGGGCGTGTATTTTTACCGGGTGCAAATACCAGGAAATTCCGCCATTGGCAAAATCATCAGGATTCGATAATCGGTTCGGACAATTAGAGGGGGATGGTGGGTGCCGCCTGGCCGGTTGACCTATGCGACCCCCATTTTGCGGCATCGGCCTCTGAGTAAACCCTCGTTTTGCGGCATGCCCCTTTTCGAAAGTGCCCTTTTTGCGGCATCGACCCTCTGGAAACAGCCCGTTTTGGGACATGAAAACGGCATCCGGGCAGCCAAACGGCATCGCCTCCAAAACAGGCCGGATCGGCTAACCCTTTATGGTGCAGGATGATGCCTGTGTTTGAGGTCAGCTCAGATTCCTCGGAAATGAAAAAAAGGGCCGAAATTCTGCCGTTCAAATGCCCCTTTGCGCCCCGGAACCGCCAAATCTGCCTCTGAAATGACCCTCGCGGCCCAGAATCGGCCCCAGCTGCCCCCAAACTGCCCTTGATTGGACGTCGTCCTTGGATGGAAACCGGACGTGAATGTATAACTCGCGAAATTGTGAAAGCGCGCGCAATGTAAAAGCCGAACGAATGTTCAAGTCGCATGGGTCTTGCCCGGCCTGCCCCCGATCCGCGAAGTGTTCTGAAAGGCCCGTCATTCCATCATTTACCGTGCGGTGCGGGCTTGATGCGTTCTGGGGCGAAGTGATAGCTTGCCGTGATCGAGCGGCAACATTTTAGGCGCTGCTGCAATCCGGTTAATGTTATGGCTGGCTCAGGGAGCGCTAAGCATTGAATGTAATACTTTTAGTTTGGCCGCAATGTATAACCGTGTCCAAGCCATGCCTCGCCAGCAATTTAATGCAGCGGAAAGCGGGGACCTTCGTGGCCAAGCTCATGCCCGGTGATAGTGGGTCATGGGCACAGGCACCGCATCATGATCCCCGCCCATTAGCTCCAATGCCGACAGCACCCGCTAGTAATTAGGTGATTCGTCCCCGGAGCTGGATAGAGCAACTGATCACAGCTTGCCCTGTACCTCGTTCCAAATGGAAAGGGCTCCTTCCGCAAACCCGCGGATGAACTCGTCAGGTAAGTCAGATGAGATTTTCTCGCCGACGACACATTCCCAGAAATCCTTGGCGGCAGATCTGTCTCCGTTGTATTCGGGGTCTAAGTCAAAGTAAAGACGCTCACCCAGGCCGTAGGCGGAACTACCATAATCGGAATCAAAATACTCATTCCAGCCATAGGAGGGTTCGTGGGCGAGCCGTGCCTGGAGAGAGTCCAGACGTTCAAGTTCCCTGGCTTCAGCTCTGTTTTTTGCCCATTCCTGACCGGCAGCGTAGCCGTCTTTGTAACACTCACTGTCTGACGATCTCTTCGATGCTCTCAGGCGTTCAATTACGTCACTCATGTTTTTTTTCTCCTTTTTAGAGGCAATCTCTGCCAGCTTCCCTTGAAAAGCTTGGCAAGCGAGGGCGGACCAGTTGACCGGCTCGGTCACCTTGTCCATGCGTCGCTTGAGGTCTGCCGGGACAGAGATTGTCGTTCGTGTTGTTCCCGTGTGTTTCTCGGCCACCGCTCACCTCCTCCATTAACCCTGTCTTGATTATGCATCATTTATGCATGCACTGCATACTCTGTCAAGACAATCTCGTGAAATATTTCATTCTCCAGACTCGAAGGGGTGGATTCGGTGTGGATCAAAGGGCTGGAGAACTCTGTGGAGATATCAATCGGTCGCTCTGATGTCGCCTATCCTGTTCTATTACAACCTGTTATAGAGATTCAGCCCGATAACCAATTTGGAGCAAGGAGCGCAGCTCTATGGGGGGATAGATGGGACAAGACTGTTGGAGTTGCCCCGGCCCCCCATGCTCTGTATGTTCTCATGTGAGATTTCCCTGGCCGGACATGAACGTTACTCTGAGAGGGGCGTGCAGTGATGCGGGAACTCAAAGAAGCACTAGATCAGGTGCGGTCTCGAATAGCCCGACATAGCGGCTCGAGGCAGCTTAATGAAGAGAATACCAAAGCGACATTGGTGGAACCCGTTCTGCGGACGCTCGGATGGGATGTGGAAGATTTTGAGGAGGTCCAGAGGGAATATAGGCGCAGATCTCGAGATAAGCCGGTCGACTACGCACTCTTGGTTCTCCGTGTTCCCCGCCTATTCATAGAAGCCAAGGCGCTGGGACAAAACCTGGAGGATCGCCGATGGGCGAATCAGATCATGGGCTACGCCGCGGTCGCTGGTGTCGAATGGGTCGTGTTGACTAACGGAGATGAATATCGGCTCTACAATGCACATGCCCCTGTAGCCGTGGAAGACAAATTGTTCCGCACCATCAGAGTTACGCAGGAGCAATCGCCCGCCGAAGAAACTCTCGGGCTTCTTTCAAAAAGCCGCATGGAGGAGAACCGAATCGCGGTTCTCTGGAACGCTCACTATGTGGACAAACAAGTACACATCGCGATCGAAAATCTCTTTGCCACTGACACCGACGCCGGCCTCATTCGTCTCATCAAGAAGCAAACCCCCAATTTATCTCCCAAGGAGATACGGGCGTCACTGGCGCGTGCCAGACTTCAACTGGATTTTCCCGTCGAGACAATATCGGGAACGTCTTCAGGAAAAGCAACCGACAGGCATCGGAAATCCAGAAATGTAAGCTCGGAGCCGAAAATCGGCAAACCGCCCGTTGGAATATCGGTTCGGAATCTAATTGAAGCTGGCCTTATTCGCCCCCCGTTGGATTTGGAGAGAACCTACAAGGATAGGCTACTGACGGCGCAGATCCGAAATGACGGTCAAATTTCCTGTCTTGGAGAAACGTACGACTCGCTATCCAACGCGGCGGGCATGGCCCGCGCCTCAATCATCGGAACACGACCGGGACGCAAATACCCCCAAACGAACGGCTGGACCTTTTGGCGGTTTAAGGACGCAGATGGACAGTTAAAGGAGATGGACTATTTGCGCCAGGAATGCCTGGAAAGGAAGCGTTAGTGCGGTATCTATTTCTTCAGCTTGACACATCGAGAGGGAATGAGTGAGCCGAGGAAGGCTTTGATGCTGAGGTAGGTAGGCGAGGGTCGCGCCAATGATCCTCGCGAGTTAACAGAACTTTAGGTGAACAGGAAAGTTTAAATGAGAAAAAGCGAACATGCAATATCAATAGCAAAGGCCGCCTCCAACCTGATTCCATTTGTGGGAGGGCCGATTTCTAGTCTTATTGGCGACTACCTTCTGACGACCACACAAAAAGCCATCGATCAGACCCTTGAGTATCTCAAGGAAAGGGTAGAAAGCCTCGAAGAGCGCTTAGATTCTGATGTGGTTGACAAGGATGAATTCGTCGAACTCTTTAAATCTTGTTATTTGATTATTGTCCGAACCCACCAGGAGGCAAAGCTTAGGGGTGCAGCCAACTTGCTAGCAAATATGTTCTTGAAGTCGGGGGATGGTGAGAAAATGGACTATACGGAAATAGATCATTTTGTACGCTGCCTTGAATCGCTATCCATTGGGTCTGTCAAAATCCTTGGCCAGGCAAACAAGCTAGCAAAAATGAGTAATAGACAGGCGGCGACAACCACGCCAACCCGAATTACATTCGAGGAGCTTAACAAGGAGGTTCTTCCTATGGCGCCGTCACTCCTAATGGGTCTAATAGGCGAGTTAAATGCCTTCAACCTCCTACATATCCCTGGCGCTCCTGCAATCCGCGAACCAGGATACCAAAATTACTCAATTGAAATCCCGCCACTTGGAAGACGATTTGTGGAGTATGTTCTTGGGGAGGTGGATCAAAAATGACAGACAAAGGTGACTTGATTGATGGCAAGGATCCAGAAATAATTTCACTCCCCGAGATCTGGTATGTCGATGATCTTCAATCAAATCTTGACAGCTTTAAGAGGGCCCATGGGGCAGCCTGGAATGTGAAGACATTCCTTCATCCACAAGAAGTGCTGGATAAATTGGAAAACAGAAAACCGGCCGCCCTGTTTGTGGATTTGTTTTTTTATGACACCCCGAAGCAATCAGAAGATATTGAGAGTAAAGTTACAATGAAGGCGAAGGAGTTAAAAGCAACCGCAAGCGAGATTGATGCTGTCAATGATAAGTACCTGAGCGGGTTGAGACTAATTAATGATATTTGTGATTTGTTTGAAAAGAAGTTTCCGATTTATGCATACACCTCAAAGGGACCTTATTTGCTCGAAGGACCTGCATTACACGCCTTGGCCAAGACTGACATACCAATAGTCTACAAGGGTCGTTATAGCAGAGAAACAGAGAGATTAATAGTAACTAGAGATATAAAAGAGTACAAAAAAAGGAACTCCCTAAAAGCGAAAATAGCGAGGCGACTCTGGCGCGCAATAATTGTGGGAGGGATACTTTCGTGGGCCATAGGTAGGCTGTTAGAGTACTTTATTTCAAGGGTCACCTAGCGGCCTAATTAACCCGACGAGGGCCCTTGTCACACCCCTCGCATTTATGGGAGAATGGACGCGCACATGAGAGTGGGCGAAGGACGCGCCAAGAACGCTCGTAGGTTAACAGAGCGCCGAATAGCCAAATCGAGTTGTCATGCTATTCAACAAATGGAATCCACATCATTAATGGATCTCCCATAGGCGAGAGCTGTGGGGGAGTTTCCATCTTATAGGGATGACTAAGGGAGGGAGAGGATGACTGAACTCGGTTTTAACTATATCATTCCAGATCTACTCGTCGGTAAGGTTCGGATAGGTGAGCCCTATCGGAACCACAACGCCAAGGGATATCCAACGAGCTTTGGTCTGGACATCGACTGCGTTGAACTCAATCTCTCAAAGTCGCTGAAATCAACGGATTTCCATTTGTTGAGAGGAAAGTTAGATGAAGCATTGACCGCTTGGGAGGTAAAATACCAACGTCATCTTGATAGGCAGCACAAGGAATATCGCGCTGAATCTGTTGACCAGCTGAATAGCGACGCGAAAGAGGCCCTGGATGATCTTCGCAGCCTCCTGGAACACACACTTGATATCGATGATGCCGTAGACTGGAATGCCATTAAGCGTAAGGATAAATTTCGGGTAAAACCAGAGCAGCTCTTCTCAGATGGCAATCTACCTGAGTTTATTCAATTCAATTCGCATGGCAGACCTACCGGTTTCAGCAATCAAGCACTCCCAGAAAAGCCGACACTTGAAAGGGTAAAGAGCGATTATGGGTTCCTGAGTAGACTATTTCGTGGAAAAACCATTGAGGAGGACTTGCGGCGTAGGCTGGATCAGTGGCGCTCTTCAATCGAACAGGTTGATAAGGAGAATGCCAATCGTCAGGAGCATTTCGCGAAGTCGGTTTCGGATTATGATGAGAAGAAGGCAGAATTCGATGCAGAAAAGAGACGGGACAATGATATCATCGAGAGCATAAAGGAACGCTATAACAATGCAGATCCTACGGCCGTTGAGGAATACTGTGATCTTGTTTTGAATGGATCAGAATATCCAGACTACTTCCCCAAAAACTGGATCCTTGAATATCGGGAGGATAGCCGAATAGCTGTTATCGAGTATAAGTTGCCAGCACCTGGGCGACTGCCAACGATCGATTCATATAAGTATATCAAGGCGCGGGACGAGATCGCTGAGAAGCATATCAGTCGAGCAGAGCAAAAGGCCCTGTACGACAGCGTCGTTTATCAGATTTGTGTTCGTACCATCCACGAGCTTTTTGAGGCTGATACGGCTAATGCATTAGACGCAGTAGCGTTCAATGGTCTTGTCACAAGCACAAATCCGGCAACAGGTGTTGAGGAAACAAAGGCGATAATGTCAGTTCTCGCGAAGAAAGAAGCATTCATGGAGTTTGATTTATCACAAGTTGACCCAAAGGCAACTTTCAGACACTTAAGGGGTATCGCAGCGATTGCGCTTTCCGATCTCACACCGATTCCACCAATTATCAAACTAGACAAGTCAGATAAGCGATTCATAAGTGGAAGGGACATTGTTGCTGGGCTTGACGAATCGGTTAACCTGGCGGCAATGCATTGGGATGATTTCGAGCATCTAATTCGCGAGTTATTCGAGGAAGAATTCACGGGAAGCGGAGGAGAGGTCAAGGTTACGCAAGCAAGTTCTGATGGCGGGGTAGATGCTATTGCGTTCGATCCTGATCCGATTCGAGGAGGAAAGATCGTCATTCAAGCAAAGAGATATACGAATGTCGTGGGCGTGGCTGCCGTGCGTGATCTTTATGGCACAGTCATGAATGAGGGTGCGACGAAGGGAATTTTGGTTACAACATCTGATTACGGTAGGGATTCTTACGAGTTTGCCAAAGACAAACCAATCACCTTGTTGAATGGTAACAACCTCTTGTCCTTGCTTGAGAAGCATGGCCACAAGGCGCGTATTAATGTGGCCGAGGCCAAGAAGATCATGAAGGGTTAGGAGAATGGTGATAGAATCTCGGTGGACATTGAGATAGACGTGATCATGGCTGATTTCCAGTGGATGTGTTTTGAAGAAGTACCAGATGTGGTACCGACCTTTAAAGGCCAATCCGCGATAAAGCCGGAGGTCAGCCGTCGATCCTGGAAGTCGTTATGTCTGGTCTACATAAAACGGGGGATATTTAGTCAACCTTGTCCATAGTGGGGTACATCAAGTGAATTTATAGTGTCTTCAGATGACTGTGTTGATGGGCGCGACGAAGGGGGAGATATGAAATATACTTGTCTGTGTTGCTTGGTCATTAGTAATCTTGTTCTTGTAGGTTGCGCCTCGACGGGGCACTCAACTCTCTCAACCACTCCGCCTGAGCCAGTGACCATGGAGAACGAGGTCATTGTAAATGCGCCCTTTGAGAGCGTTTGGGATACCCTTGTTCGGGAGCTGTCCCGAAGCTTTTTTGTCATAAATAACATAGACAAGGAGTCTCGACTTATTAATGTTTCCTTCTCTGTGGAGAGCCCTGAGGACTATGTTGACTGCGGCGAAAGTCACCGGACATACGAACGAGGATCTGAAGTGCTCGAATATAATTATCCGATTGCAGGGTCTAATAGCTATAAAGTCGCTTCGTCGGGAGGTACTTATAATAATCTTCCGATAACATATTATATTAACCGTGAGGCCCGACTGGGGGGGAGAATAAACATATATGTTGCCCCAGGTGAAGGCGGAACCCTTGTCTCAGTAAATTGCAAATTTCTGCTGAACATCGCGGTAACTACTTCTTGGACGGGAGAAAACGCATTCGGCTCGGTGCAGGAGCAGGGCACCCTACCCCCAACAAACCATGAAGTCAATTTTAGCACAAATCAGCCGCATGCGAGCAATTGGGGCACCAGTGAACAAGCAGCTGACGTAACTTGCCAATCATCGGGTGTTCTGGAAGACAAGATCCTATCAATGGCTTACAGCACAACGGACTAACCATTTCTTAATAGAGGGGGCCCATTCCACTCCGCCCCGCCCACCCATTCCGGCCCGATTCGCTCCCGGCCCCCGATCCGGCTGAGGCTGGGGCGGCCTGGGGGCTGCTCTGGGGTAGGTTGGATCGAATGACGGCAGTCACAACATTTCTCATGTAAGCGGTCATTTCACGGAGTCGTAAATTGAATTGCATTTCGGGCCGGTATGCGATCAATATCCGAGCGGCGCGGATCACCCGCAAACCTCTCCTTCCACATCCTTGGCGTCAATAATTCAACTTCCCTCGCCGGATGAGTATCAATCCTTTGCAAAACATCCACCAGATACGTATAAGGATCGATGCCCTGAACGCGGCAGGTGGAAAGCAGACTCTGAATGATGCCGACGTACTTCGCACCGATTTCTGTCCAACAAAATAGATAATTTTTCCGGCCCATCGCAATGACTCTAATGGCACGTTCAAGGTGGTTCGTATCCAGCTGTACATCCGGGTATTCCAGGAACACTCGCAAGCCATCCTCCCGCGCTAAAGCATAACGAGCAGCTTCTGTAAAAGGATTAGACGGCAGCAAAATCTCTGTGTTCAGTGTCTCGCGCAACCACTCGAAAAAGTCATCGACGATCGGTTTAGCCAGTTCCGTCCGTTTTGCAAGTACCTTTTCCGGTGAGAATCCCCTGGGTTTTATCGCCGCCTCTATCTCGTACAACAAAGCGATCTTAGCCAGCGCTTCTCCGGCCCGTTTCGGATCCATTGATTCCGCTTTATCAAAATATCTGCGTGTATGGACCCAACACAAAGCATGCACGATCCCATTTATTTTCTCGACATAGCGCTCATAAACCTCATAGCCATCCGTCAGCAGAACGCCACTGTAATCCTTCAGCAGGTTTTCGACCACGATTTTGCCGCGTGTCTCCGCAAAGGAAAAAGCAATCTCGTCGCGATCCCCGTAAAGGGGCCAAAAATATCCCGTCTTCATCTTCCCCCGTTGCGGCGGCGGCCTCTTTTTATGTCCCGCCTTGATCGGGGTCTCGTCCAACGCCAAAACTTTGCTCGCGAGAATCGATCCTAACTGAGCGTCATAGATCGGCTCCAAAAGCAAAGCTGTCCGATGAACCAGATTCGTCAATGTCGATCGCGCCAAATGAACACCGGCAGCCTCGAGTCGTTGATGTTGGCGGTAAAGCGGCAGGTGATAAATGAATTTATCAATCAGAAGACCCGCCAGAAAGCTCACGTCCGCATAACTCTTCTCAAAAACTGCCGGCGGCGCAGGCGCACATGAGAATGTCGCATCGTCTTTGCGCTTATAAACCTTGCGTACGTAGCGCAGAACGACATAGGAACCGGGACGTTGGGCTAGTCGGCAAGTGACCTTCTCATCTACAACTGTATAATCCTCGGAATTTTTGATCTCTTTGTTCTCGATTATAATCTCTTCCACCGGGACCGATGGATCAAAACGCAGGGACTGATCCGTCTCTGACAACGGCTTCTTACGGCGACGGCGATGAGCCGGTATCTCTATCTCCGGTGGTTCAGAAACCCCTGTTCGGCCGATCTCTCCGAGTGTCAATTGTCGGCCCGGATCATCCATGATCCGACGCTCAGACTTCGTGCCGAATAGCTGACGCTCAAACCAAGCCACACGCAGGGCCAGTTCCTCATGAGATTTTAACAGCGCAACGACCTCTTCTTTGGTCATGGATGCGGCTTTGTTTTCATGCGTCATATTCTCCTTATACAACTAATGTTTAACCGTGCCAAGCACAATTCCATCCAATATTAGGCGAAATTTCTGCTCACTCAGCTCGAATGTTTCTGCGCTGCCGGGAATCACAAATCGACCTCGCTCCAACCTTTTTGCGAATAGGCAGAAACCTGTACGATCCCAATATACAGCCTTCACATAATTGCCCCGTCGATTAATGAACATGTAAAGACTTCCCGAGAGAGGATCTTCGCTCAATGTGTTTTGAACCAACGATATCAATCCATTGAAA
>JAHJDP010000072.1 GCA_018831195.1 Candidatus Eisenbacteria bacterium
TATGGATGCTTTCACAGCCGCACGGATCGACAGCCTGATAAGAGAGGTCTTTACCGGTTCGGAGAAGCAGAATTCAGTAGCCTAGGTGCAGAAGCGAGGAGCCATACTCAGAGATTTGACAGGAAACTTGGGACTTGACCGTACAAGAAGACCCAGTACAAGAAGGTTCAGGCTCGCACGAGGACGACGCGTCCCCGCGCAACGGCCAAGACGCGGACGTACAAGCGTCAGACGGTTCGGAAAGCAGCCTAGAACACACCTATTTTGTTCTGGACTCGGGCTTTTTTGGGGCGCTCTCCCGTAGAGCGCCCCGGGTCTTTTTGGGCCTCTTTTGGGGCTCCTTCATGAAATCATTTCGAATCATCAACGACTTGACCTCACCCTCGACTTGACCTTAACCGCAACCCTTCCTAGCATGAGGCTAGATCGGGCTTGGGTGAGAGTGTCGGCCGGCGCATAAGAAAAAGAGTCGCATGGGGGGAATGTCCGTGAGTTTCAAATCCTGTGGTGTTGTGACCCTTCTGACAGATTTTGGAACACGCGATGAGTATGTGGGATCGATGAAAGGGGTCATTCTGTCCATCTCATCCGAAACAAGGATCATCGATATTACGCATGAGGTGCCGCCGCAGGATATTATGAGCGCCGCCTTCATTTTAGGAAATTGCTATCATCATTTTCCGCCGGGCACCGTCCACTGTGTCGTAGCCGACCCCGGTGTCGGTTCAGAGCGTAAACCCCTATTGGTCGTCACCGAGAAATACGCCTTTGTCGGCCCCGATAACGGTGTCTTTTCCCGGATCTATTCCCTGGAAGAAAAGGTCGAGGTTCGTGAGATCACGAATCAGCAATTTCAGCGGGATGAGATCAGCGATACGTTTCATGGGCGGGATATATTCTCACCGGCGGCCGCCCATCTTTCCCGGGGCGCCGCGGTGGTCGATGTTGGTCCTGTGATCGATTGTTATGTCGAGGTGCGACCGGCGCAACCGGAGACCTGGCACAACATGATCAAGGGTGAAGCGATCCATATTGATAGCTACGGGAATATCATCACTAATATCAGTCAGAAACTTTTCAAGAGCGTCATCGCGGGAAGATCCTTTCTCATTGAAATCAACGGCCGCAAGATCAATCGTCTCACACGAACCTATCAGGATGGGGAAATGGGGAAGTTCCTCGCCCTCTTTGGATCCACGGGGATGTTGGAAATCTCGGTTCGGGGAGGATCCGCTCAGCGGCGGATTGGAGCCGGGAAAGGGGACTTTGTCCTCGTCAACATCGTTGGTGAGGGGATTTCAACCGCTCAGGAACCGATGTTTTAGACTTCTGTAAGCAGTTGTTGGATAAGGGATTCTGGGAAGAAAAAAGGAGCAGGCCCGTGCCATGGGAATGCCCTTTGGCCGATTGAACCGAAACATGTTATTCTTAAAACAGAACGTCATCGGATAGTACCCTGTAAACAAAACACCTTGTGCCTGACCGGCCGCACTGGAGGTATCACCGCATGACCCGGATCCTCATCATATGTCTCGGCCTCGCGTTTATGTCGTCATCGGTGGGGGCCTACGATGTCTATTATGGCAGTTTTCATTCCCATACGGCCTATTCCGACGGTATCGGGACTGTCGCACAGGCCTATACCTGTGCGAGGGACACGGCCCATATTGATGTCCTAGCCATCACCGACCATACCCATATGCTCACCGCGACAGAGTGGAATAACACGATGGCGGCGGCGGAAGCCTTCACGGAGGACGGCGTCTTTGTCGCCTTGTGCGCTCAGGAGTTTGGAAACCTGAACGATTTCGGGCATATCGGGATCCTCTTTACACCGGTCCGCAATCCTAATTCGACGTCCAACCTGCCGGCAACGTATAATTTTATCCAATCCTATAACGGCGTCGGAAATTTTTGTCATCCCAGTTCCAGTTATGGTTCCTGGTTTGACAATTTCTACTATTACTCATCTTACGGCGACGCCATGCACAGCCTCGAAATCCGCAACGGCCTCCGGGTCGACGATTATGAGCCGGAATTCATTTATGCTCTGAACAAGGGCTGGAAACTCGGACCGTTTGCGAATCAGGATAATCATGAGGGCGAATGGGGGATGCAGCAAAATCCTAATGACGGCGGCGCCATCTATCTTACAGGGACCTTGTTGGACAACCTGACTTACGATGATGTTTATAACGCCCTGCGAAACCGGCACTTTTTCGCGATGGAAGAGGATCCTCCCGGCGACCGGATCAAAATGTGGTATTGGGTCAACGATTCGATCATGGGATCGGTCATTGAAAGTGAAGGTCCCGTCGATTTTACGGCCCATGTCGAAGCAGCGAATGGAACGAGTCTCTTCAACCGGATTGACCTCTTCGAAGATGGTGTCATCATCAATTCACAAGTGCTTATCGGAACAACGATCGACTACGCACACTCGGTAACGATCGCGAATGAGGAAAGCCATTATTATTTCATCCGCGCCCGGCAGGTTGATGGCGACTATGCCTGGAGCAGCCCGGTTTGGGTTCAGCATACGCCCTCATCCGGCCTTGCGGATCCCCTTGAGGGGGTGAACGCGCATGGCGTCGAACTTCTGCCGAACACGCCGAATCCCTTTTCCCCGCGGACTCAGATCCGCTATGAAAGTGACGGAGTCATGGCGGGCCCGATCGGCATGACCATCCATGATGTAACGGGTCGGCGGGTCCGTGATTTGGGGCTTGTAGCCGCCACAACAGGGGTTCATCGTGTGAATTGGGATGGACGTGATGACGGTGGCAGGGATCTGCCGTCGGGAATCTATCTGGTGCGTCTCGAAACGGCCCATCATCTTGTCCGCAGCCAGAGGATCCTGCTGACACGGTGATCGATGAGGCTGAAGCCCCCACAGGGAAGAGGGATAAGGGCTCGGAATCATGAATTGGCTTGATGTCGTTCTATCCATCATTTTCATACTCTCCATCATTGTGAGTGTTCGGCAGGGATTGATCAAAGAGGCGACAAGTCTGATCGGTCTGGTCCTCGCTCTCCTCATCGCTTCAAAGCTCTTCCAGTCGGTCGCGGAGTCTCTTGCCGATAAAATTGGGAGCGGACCGCTCCTCGCCATGGCCGCCTTTATCCTCGTCTTCCTCATTGTCTATCTGGGAGTCCTGCTTCTGGGCCATGTGCTCTCCAAGTCGCTGAAGATACTAAAAATGCAATGGCTGGACCGGCTTCTGGGCTCCGTTTTTGGCGCGGCCCGCGGCATCCTTCTCCTCGTCTTCATTTTGATTACCCTTCTTCTCATTCTGCCTTCATCCCATCCCAGCCCGATTCTTCAATCCTCTTTCGCGTACAGTTACGCGGAGCCTGTTATCCGGCTGGTGGGACATCTCCTGCCCTCATCGGTTGGAGATGAGATTGAAGACCGGGATACTTTTCATCGCAGTGGGATGAAGCCCCTACAAAACCCAATCCGGACAATCTCGATCTAGTCCCGCGCCCGGCGACAAAACAAAACTTCAGAGGGCAACAACAACTTGGGGATCGAGAAAAACAACGAGAGGATTTCATCGAACGCTCTTTCATGATTTAATAAGAATTCCACGAAGTTATCCTGGTGCAACAGAGGAGACAGGGGAGGAGATCGAGCATTGGCGTTCCAACTCTTCAAGACTCAGATCGAGTTTATACATGGCGCCTATACCGAGCCACCGGCCGACGGATTGATCATTCCGGCCAATGATCACCTTTGGATGGGGACCGGACCGGCCCGCCTGATTAAAGAGGCCGGGGGGGAGGAGATCGAGAGGGAGGCGGTCAAAGAAGGTCCGGTGGGAATGGGAGATGTGGTGGTGACGGCGGCGGGGAAACTGCCCTTTAAGCATATTTTGCACGCCGCTCTCATGAGTCAGGATCTTCATATCAGCGCCGAGACATTAGGTCTCGCTCTACAAAACGCCATCCAACGGGCGGCGAAACTGAAGCTGAAGCATATCAATTTCGCCGTTCCCCTCGAGACCGGCGATCGCCCTTTGCGGCCGGATATCCTCGCGGAAATGATCCGCGTTCTTTTCCGCGTGCTCGAGGAGATCGAAGGGATCAAGACCCTGCGTCTTGTGGTGGCCAATGAGAGCAGCAAAAAGATTATGCACGATGCTTTCTTGCATGCGCTCTATTAGAGAAATTTGTTAAAGTCCTATAAAGGCGCCCCACTGGGTTCCTGTGACCAGGAATGCAACAGCGATCCGGATGAGAGCCCAGATAGCCCAAATGGTAACGGCGATACCCAAACCCTGGCCGGGCCGGATTTTCGCAACCAAGGCCAGGCCGATCCCCACGACAATCACATACCAGACGTCAAAAATGTCAAAGACATTGAGCGCATTACGCAGCTTTGATCCGATTTCCCCAACGGGGAGCAAGGCCAAACTCGTGTAAACATCGAGTGACTGCTGATGCAATTTCATCGGCAGGGTCAGGATAGACTTCGGGACATAAACAAGACTCGCCAGACCGACGGTGGATACGATTCCCCAAAAACGGGCCGATCCGCCGCAAACGAAATTCGTTCCCAGCCAGTAGAGCAAGGCCGGCAAGGCGAGGCCGAGGCAGAAGAAACCCACGAGGCCGCCCACAAAACCCAATATCTCGGAGACCACACCGCCATCAGACTGTCCCTCGATCCCCTCCAAGGCCTTTTCCCGCATTTCTTGAGACATGTCAGTTTGGCTGATCCGTTCTCTCATCCGCTCGACCGTCAGGGGGCGGAGCATATGCCCCTCAAACGTCTGAAGGGCCGCCAGAAGGATCAGAGGGAGAATCCAGGCGGTGGCTGGGAGACGCCCCGCAAAGGCGGCGCTTGGTGAAACGAAAACATTGATGATTCGCTGGAAAAAACCGGGGGTCTCCCCGGAAGATTCCATTCTTGCTGGCGTTGGGGGCGGGTTCAGTGTGTTATCTTCCATAGTGACTCCTCGTGGAGAAGTTGCCTTGAGCTTCAATAGGACCTGGCCTGCATGCTGAAGGCCATTTGTGACTCTGTCAAGAACGTGCGGAGGGGCAAGATTTGGTTTAGATGTACCTGGTTTTGAGCTTGTAATAGACTGACTGGTAGACAGATATCACAATTCGACCGGTGAATTTCATTCGGGAACAGGCGACAGAAGTGATGATTTCGGTTTTCCAAGCCCCTTGAGACCCCCACGGATATCCGAAATCTTTCGAACTCACTTCATTTTAAGCCGCTTAACTCCTGAAGATGGCTCTTCCAATGGGCCGATACTATATGTAACGTCCCTCACCGGTCTCTGTAGGGACATCGGAGGTTCAGGCATCTTGAATATGAAACGGGTCTTGCTTACCGCCATTGATGCGGCACTGATAAATTTGGCTGTTTTGTGCGCTCTTTGGCTGCGCTTTGACGGCCGGGTTCCGCCGAACTATCTCCATACTTTCCTCATTGTGACCCCGTTTCATACCACCCTCGTTCTCTTGATCCTGCACATCTGGAAAGTGAATCGATCTTTATGGCGCTATGCTGGAATCCCTACGGCGATTTCCCTTCTACAAGCGCTGACCCTGGAACACTTCGTCGCTTTCATCGCCAACGGCGTTTTGACCCCGCATCCCTTTCCCCGGTCGGTCATCATCCTCTCCTGGATCCTCTCCGTCGGGCTTTTCGCGGGCAGCCGCTTTTTTTGGAAGCTCTACCGTGGCGGGATTCTCATTCCTGCGCGCCGGAAGGGACGTAGGATCCTGATTGCCGGGGCGGGGGATATCGGCGCCGTCGTCGCCCGCGAGCTGCAGCGGGTTGAGATGGGCAACGGTTACCCGGTGGGTTTCGCCGATGATGATCCTCATAAAAAGGGCCGGATGATCGAGAATCTTGAAGTGCTGGGGACAACTTTTGACATACCCCGGCTCATCCGCGAAAAGCAGATCGATGAAGTCATTGTTGCGGCTCCCTCGGCGCCGAGCCGCTTGATGCGCCAGATCTTTGAATATGGGTTGAAAGCCGGTATCTGGGTTCGAACCGTTCCCTCCCTTGCTAATTTCATCGAGGGCAAAGGGGCTCTGCGCCAGGTCCGGGAGGTCTCCATTGAAGACCTTTTAGGGCGGGATCCCGTCCAGATTGATCAAGAGGGGATCGAGTCGTTTCTCTCGAATAAGAGAATTCTCGTCACCGGCGCCGGCGGCTCAATCGGATCGGAGTTGTGCCGGCAAATCTTCAGATTCCGGCCCTCGCGCCTCATCGCGCTGGATCATGATGAAAACAGGCTGACCTATCTTGGGATTGAGCTGACCGCGCAGGATCCGACACTGGATCTTCTTCTAGTCGTCGGCGATATCCGCGATGAGAAGGGAATGGATGCCCTCACCGAGCAGCATCGCCCGCACGTTATCTTTCATGCCGCGGCTCACAAACATGTCCCGCTCCTCGAAGACAGGCCTCGCGAAGCGATCCGCAATAACATTCAAGGGACGCTCAATGTCGCCCGGGCGGCTCAAAAATATGAAGCCGAGGCGATGGTCCTCATATCCACCGACAAGGCGGTCGACCCGACCAATGTCATGGGCGCCTCCAAACGCGGGTGTGAGTTGATTATTCAGGCGCTCGGGCAAAACAGTAAAACCGTTCTCACCGCTGTCCGATTCGGAAATGTAATGGGCAGCCAGGGAAGCGTCATTCCGATTTTCAGGCGTCAATTAGCCAAGGGGGGGCCGCTCACCGTCACGCATCCCCTGGCGCGGCGATACTTTATGACGGTTCCCGAAGCGGCGCAACTTGTTCTCCAAGCCGCCTCCTTTGGCCGGTCTGGAGATATCTTCATCCTGGATATGGGCGAGCAGGTTCGCATCCTCGATGTGGCCCGGCAGCTTATTCAATTGTCAGGTCTGGAGCCGGATGTCGATATCCCGATCGTCTTCACCGGGCTGAGACCGGGCGAGAAACTGGAAGAGGAACTCCTCACCGACGGTGAGCGGGTTCGCACGACCCGCCACGCAAAAGTCTTCCGCTGCAACTTGGAATCGACCGACCCGCAGAAGACGCTCGCAAGGGTTCAGGATCTTATCGCCAAAGCTGAAAAGATGTCGACCGTCGAGTTGAAGGGGCTGTTGAATCAGCTGGTGCCGGAGTATCAACCAAACGCTGTGCTGGCTCCCTTGCCGGACAAAGAGCCCGAGAAAAGGGGAGAAAGCGAACCGGGTGCGTCCCCGCAGGATTCCGATCTCAAACCGTCGCTGAGTGGGATCCGAAACGACCAGGCGCCACCATGGAGCGACCGGATTCTCGCGGGATTGGGATTGATGACACTCGGACCTCCATTGATCATCATGTTGAGTATGCGCAGGCTGTTGGGTCCCGAGGATGTTCTCCTGATCCGTGAAGTCAGGGTGGGAGCGGACCGCAGGGGCGAAGAGCGCCGGCGTCCAACGGGGTGGGCTCCTATCGATCGACGCTACCAGGATCGGCGCCATCGGAATCTGGGTGGGCGCCCCTATTCCGCTTTTCGCATCCGTTTCAGGCCGGGGCATGGACCACGATGGATAAGACCCTTGGACCGGTGGATGAGATCGGTGAAGGCCGGTGCGTTGCCCGGCTTGTTAAATGTTCTTCGGGGGCATGCGACTCTGGCGGATTTGTATCCCGGTCGGCCGATGCCTCATGATATTGAAATTCATGATTATAAAGGGAACGGTGATGGTGACCCTGCGGAGCATTCCTCTCATGGGCCGGCAATCCCCGAATCCCAGCGGAGAAGGCTGACATGAGGAAAAGCTATCTGATCCGACTTGGAGTGGGTCTTGCGGCCGTGCTGTTCATTCTCTCAATAGGAGCGGGGAGCGCCGCTGCCGCGGATCCGTATATTATCGGGCCCGAAGATGTCCTGGCCATTTCCGTCTGGGAGCACCCGGAACTCTCTCTCGCGGTAACGGTGAACCAGAGCGGTGAGTTTACTTTTCCGCCGATCGGCGAGGTCACGGCTGTCGGACGCAGTCCGCGGGCGTTGGCCCGGCATCTTGAAGAAATTCTGGAGACATTCCTCCGGCAAAGAGTCCAGGTGACAGTGACGGTTTCCGAATATAACAGCCGGCGTGTCCATGTGACCGGCGCCGTCAACACACCCGGCCGTTATAGCTTTTCAGAGATCCCGCACCTCCTCGAGATCCTCGGTCTGGCCGGTGGGCCTTCACCCATGGCCGACCTCACCCGCGTCCGGATTCTTAGGACGGCGGTGGCCGAGACGACCTCGATCGTCGTGAATATGGATCAAGTCCTTCACTCCGGTAATCTCGGCATTGTTCCCAAACTGATCGCCGGTGATGTTATCTACGTGCCTTCCCGTGTCGATGAGGGGCAGGTTGTCGTCCCTGGAGAAGCGGGCGTCGCCTACGTCCTTGGCGCCGTCGCCCGGCCGGGCCCTGTCCGGGTCGGTGGCGGGCTGGCCCTGACACGGCTGCTCTCCGTTGTTGGTGGGATTCTGCCGGGTGGCGAGGCGGAAAAAGTCCGTGTTTTGACTCTGGGGAATGGGGAAGTCTCACCCTGGGTCATGGAATCCAATGTAAAGGAGATGCTGGAAACAGGCGAAATCGGGCCCTCTGTGCTTCCCGGAGAGTTGGTCTATGTTCCTCCTTATGAACCGGGTGTTCTCCAATCAGCGCGGAATGCCATTGTCGAATTCGGAGGTCTCTCAAGAGATATTGTGAATATCCTCCTCATAATCGATTACCTAAACAACTAAAAGGCAGGATGGCATGAATCGTCCAGCTCGCTTACCCCTTCCACCCGGCGCCGACCGTCTTGATCTTCGGTCCATTGCGAATCTGCTCTGGCGGCGGAAATGGATTCTCATGTTGCCGATCGTCGTCTGCGCCGCCATCGGCTATTTCCTGGGACGACCGGAAATCATTAAACCCATTTACCGGTGCAGCAGTACCTTGATGCTCGAGTATCCGCAGTCGCTGTCGGGAGATCTTGCACACATCGTTCCCACGACATCAATGGGGGAGCAACTGGCCCGTTTGCAGAACCAGATTCAGAGCGAATCCTTTCTCGAGAAGGTGATCATCACCACGGGGATGGATAAGGACCCGTCGGTGAGGGATTGGGCGAATCGAAACCGGAATCGGTACCCCGATCTCACCGAGGATGAACTCGCCGATCTGCGGCTGATGAAACTCCTGCGGGAAATGATCCGGATGACATCGCCGCGGGCGAATGTTTTTCAGATCAGCGTACAGGACCATATTCCTGAAAGGGCGAGGCTTATCGCCACGACCCTGACGCGCGCCGTCATCGAGGCGAAGGAAAGCTCGCGGATGGATCTTCTCCGGGCGACGCATGAATTCAGTCTTGAGCAATTGGCTCTCTATAAGCAAAAACTCTCCGAATCGGAACATCGCCTTGAAAACGCCCATCAAAGTGAGGGCGGCCGGAGTGACAGGGCGAATCTGGTCGACGCTTCAAATCGGGATGTGGCTTGGTCCTTGCGTGAAAATGCGATAACACAGCGCGATAAGGCGGTATCGTTATTCGACGCCAGCTCAGACTCATTGGCGGCGACCGATCCGCGGCTGAAAGCGATCCTCCTCGGCCTTCAGAACGCGACATGGATGAACGAGGCTGTGGCGGAACTCGTGGCGCTTGAGAAGAAATATATAGAGCAGACCTTGCGCCCAACGCTCGACGGCGAAGATCCTCAATCGGTTGCCATCCGGCAAGCGCGAAAATTCGAATCTCTCCGTGACGACGCGGGCAGGATGCTGGCGCAGGTTTATCCGGAACTCGAAAACGGCCACCGCCAGGTGCTGGCGGCCGTACTGCTCCAGGATGTAAAGCAGCGTCTCGCCCGCTTCCGCGTCGAACATCTCGATGCGCTGATCGACGCGCATCAGGGGCGGGTGAGGAGGCAACCGGAGGTAGCCCTCGAAATCCGCCGTTTGGAGGAAGAGGTCGAGACGAATCGGACTCTCTATAATGCCTTTGTGCAACAAATCGCCTCGGCGGAGATCTCGGAAGCCTTTGAGTCGACAAAAGTGGGAGGGAAAATCACGATTCTGGAGCCGCCGCAGAGACCCTTGAAGCCGGTCCGCCCGAACCGCATGGCATTGTTCCTCCTGGCCCTTCTTGTGGGCGCCGGCGCCGGACTCGGTGGGATCTTCCTACTCGAACAACATGATCCCAGCTTGAGGGATATACGGCAGGTCGAGGATGCCACAGGATTGAAGGTTTTGGGAACGATTCCCGCGATGAAGGAATTGCACCGCTTGCTCCGCCATCGGGAGAACGGCGCCTTGTCCGAAACGGCAAGGCAGCAGCTTTCTGAAATATTTCTCAGTGACAATCAGACGTATCATGAATGCCGCAAGGTCTTTCTTGATATATCCCGTGAGCGGGGTGAAAAGACGTGCACGATCCTGGTCACCTCCGCGCGCGCCGGGGAGGGCAAGACAACCGCATCCTCGTTCCTCGCCATCACGATGGCGCGGGAGGCGCCCCATGCAAAGATTGTCCTCGTCGATTTGGATGCCCGGCGGCCGGCCCTTCATCGTTACTTCGGTTACGATCCGGAAGCGAACGGTGTCCGTCAGATTCTGCGGGAGGATATGGATCCCGAATCGGTTCTGCTGCCGACCTGGCTGCCCAACATAAGAGTGCTGCCGATCGGTAAGGAGAAGGATGAGAAACATTCCAGCCTCGCGGCGGAGGATATCCGGTCGCTTCTGAACCGTCTTCGCCCAATGGCTGATTATATCGTTCTGGATACTCCTCCCAATCTCCCCATCCCCGACGCCCTGGTCGCAGGGCAGGAAGTCGACGCCGTGCTGGTCGTGGTAAAAGCAGGGGATACTCCCCGCCGTGTCGTCCAAAGAGGTGTGGAAATCCAACTTCAATTTTCCGATAATGTGCGGGGTATACTTCTCAACAACGCCTCGGATACATTGCCGTTTTATGATGACTACCGTTATTACGGTTACGGTTATGAGAAGAAGAAGTCATGAAGTCGGATGGCGCCGTTTCAACGTCTGACAAATCTCCGGCGGTCTTTACATCCGCCGCAAGAGTATTCAAGGCGCTTTTTGTCATGGCTTCCGTGGCGATTCTCTTCTCAGGGTTGTATAAGACACTTTGGGTCATCTGGCGAAACAATCCGAATTATTCGCATGGTATTCTCATCCCGGTTATCAGCCTGATCCTCGTTTTAGGACGAAGAAAAAGTCTCCTAACCCTTCCCGTAACCCCGTCCGCCTGGGGTTTGCCCATCATCGCCGGCGGCGTCCTTATGCACCTCATGGGTATTCGCGGCGAGATCACACTGATTCAAGGGTATGCTTTTCTCGCCGTCTTGGTGGGTCTGGTGCTCCATTTCGCCGGATGGCGCTGGCTGCGGCGCTTGGCTTTCCCGATGGCTTTCCTCATCTTCATGCTGCCCGGTCCGCCTTTTCTCATGAACCAGATTAGTTTTGAATTGAAATCATTCGCTTCAAAAGTCAGCGGAGGTGTTCTAGGACATTTGGGAATCCCCGTGTGGCGGCAGGGGGCGATCCTCTATCTGCCGGCGGGTCCGCTGGCCATTGAAAATCCCTGCAGCGGCCTGCGATCGCTTTTGGCGCTGCTGGCCCTGGGCGCTCTCATGGCGCGGGCCGGCTCCGTTCCTCCTTGGAAGCGGATGCTTCTGCTTCTGGCGGCCTGGCCTGTCGCCATATTGGCCAACATCATTCGTGTTGTTTCGTTGGGACTCGTCGCTACCTTCCATTCCCTGGAATTTGCGGTGGGAACGGCCCATGATATTTCAGGGTACCTGCTGTTCGCCCTGGCGCTTGGAATCCTGGAAGGGTTGAGGAGGATTCTGCGATGGTGAATCATCCCAGAATGAATCCGGCAAAAGCCGCCCGCGGACTCTGGTGGACGCCGCTCATCTTCTTGATTCCAGGATGTTTGTACATTCTTATGCTGCCGCCGCAGGCGGCGGCCATAAGCAGTCTCTCTGGTTTCCCGGCAACCTTCCTTTCGATGCCGTCGGTCGAGGTGCCGGCCACACAGATGGTCCTCGATGATCTCAGACCCAGCGATATCCTGCTGCGGCGTTATACGCGTCCGGACGGCGAGCCCCTTTGGCTGGTCATTATTTTTTTCCAGAATGCCCGATGGGGGGCTCACGATCCCCGGCTTTGTTACATTTCACAGGGGTACAATCTTACAAATGAGAAGATTGAAGAGATCCCTTTAGCCGCGAATGAAAACCTCAAGGTTAATCTCTTTCAGGCCAGCCGCGGTGATAACCAGCGATCTGTTCTTTCATGGTGGTATATACCCGGGGCGGGAACGACGACCGATCAAAATACTTTTCGAAAACTTCTTATGATCGAGGGAATGCGTCATAACAGCACCTATGGCGCATTCGTCAGGATTTCCACAACCACGGCCATGGATGGAAGTGAAATGGAACTCCTTAGAGCCTTTTCAGCCGGAGTGGCGGCTCAATTGCCGTTACTGATCCAGAAGGGGTGAGTGACTCATGTGGGCTCAAATTTCCTGGAGCTTTTGGGGACTTTGGCAGGCCATCCGTTCCCTGGGACGGAAGCGCTTATGGATCCCCTATGCGCTCCTTTTCGTTGTACAATTCTTCTTTCTGCTGGCACTGACGAATTTTTACCGCTGGCCGTTCTCGTCGGTGCTGTCACCCCTCCTGCGATCAGAACTGGGGGAGGGCGCGATGCATTATCCTTACAATTTTCTGGCCTTGCCTTTTGAGTGGAGCCGGCTGGCCGTTGTCACTGATCTTCTCTTCGCGGGACTTGTGATGGGATGGACCTACCATCTCGTTATTCGATCAGAGGGGATAACGCGCACCCTTACCCGCTCGGTTTTCAAATCCTGGTGGGCTTTTATCCTCACCCGTCTGCCTATTCAACTGGGGCTAGTTTTCGTGCTGATCCTGCTGCCGCAGATGGTGATGGGGGACGGGGGATTGGGTGGAAACAGACTGCGCCTCTTCCGATTAGGACTCCTCTTTGTCTCGATCACACTGGAGGCGATCTATCTTTTTATCCCCCTAATTCTATTGAGAGAAGGCGCTGTACGGGCTTTCCGTGAGGGCATCTCGTTCTCAGTCCGTCATCCGATCATCTCTTTTCTTCTCGTCGCAATACCGGCGATGCTGCATCTTCCCCTCCTATGGATTCTCGGCAGAAGCCAGTTGCTGATTGACCGGATGGCTCCGGAAGCCGTCGGGTGGGTTGTGGCCTTGAATATTTTGCTGGCCTCTTTTACCGGCTATCTGGTTGTCGTGGCCGCCGGGAAGATACACACGGCGATTCAAGGATCTGCGCGGGGGGTGCGAGAATGAATAGATTGCCAAGATTAAACCCCTCTCTTTACAGAGGTGCTGTCGGGGTGCTCCTGGCGCTGTTTCTTTGCACACTGTGCGCCATTGGCACCGGTTGTGAGTCGGGGAATCAATCCAAGCTGTACAAGGCTGAACGCAAGCTTTGGAAGATTGCGAAACAGCAGGCCTCGCTGGCTTCATTGCCTCCCGATGTGCAGGCGTCGATCCAAAACCATCTGATTATTGAGTATCAGGAGCTGATTGAGTCCCTCACACCGGCCGACAGCGCCACGATCCCGCCGCCCGATGATCTTGTTCAATATCGCCTCTACCGGATCCGTGCCACGGCGCAGCTGGAATGCGCCCGCTGGCATGTCATGGCCGGGGAAAATCAGAAGGCCCTGGCGATCATCGAGAATGCCTGCCGCTCATATACATGGAATCCCGGTGTTACTGCCGAAGCCTTTAGAAACCGCATCCTTCTCTTAGAAAGAATGGGGGATCCTGATCTCTACGCTGACGCGGTGGAAGAGATGAGCCGTGTCTTGGATCTCACACGTCTCGGCGAAAATATCCCCCTGCCACTTATACAATGCCAGCGGCGAAGCGCGCGCTTCTTCTATGCGCACGGGGATGTCGACCGGGCCGGAATCCAACGCCAGGGGGCGAAGGATGAGTTAGACCGCCTGCTCAAAGCCGGCATTGCCGGATCCCCGCGGGTCCTGATCCTTTCAGAGCTGGCCCTGATTGCGCTGGATACAAATGATGCGGAATCAGCCCGGCAGCGCTATCAGGAGGCGCTCGAGGTCAGCCGCGGAACGCCGTGGGAACCCTCCCTCGAGTTTGCGCTGGCCAATCTGAACCTCGGATTCCCTGATCGTCTCGAGATGGCTGTCACCGGTTTTGAGCGGCTGGCGCTGCGCCATCCCGATTCGCCCCTTGCCGCGCGGGGACTCCTCATGGCCGGCGCGACCCTCCGGACCCAAAAGGAGTATGACCGGGCCGATCTCCTTCTGGATCGGTCTGATTCTCTCGCCGCCCGGGATCCTGAACTGCATGCCTCCATCATTTTTGAACGGGCTGTTCTTGCCGAGGCGCGTGGGGATTGGGACCGCGCGTTAACGTTTTACCGCCAAGTCACCGCCGATGCGCCGCGTTCGCGCTCAGCCCTCAATGTCCCGCTGCAAATCGCCTCTCGCTATCTCTCCTTACACGACCGGGAGGCCGCCGAAAGCGTCTTGCAGAGAGCGATTCGCAACTATGAAGAGATGATGGAAGGAGACAATCCGCAGCTGGCCTTAATGGCGATGGAGATGCGCTCCAAGGCCTGGATCATGCTGGAGGAATGGGGAGCGGCGGTCGAAGCCTTGCAGGATTTGGCGAAACGAGCTCCCGAATCGGATTTTGCGCCCTTGGCTTTGGCTGAAGCCGCCCGCCTCACGAAGGAAAAGCTGGGTCAACTTGAAAAGTCCCACGAAATTTGGCAGAAGCTTATTGATCTTTATCCGGGAACGCCCCTGGCCGCTCTGGCCGCCAGGGAACTGGAAATAAAGCAAGAGCCATGAGGGGGGAGGACGTCAGGCCGGAACCCACGCGCCCCCACGCACCGGCCCGGGATCCCAGATCCCCACTGCCGGTGGAGAGTGGATTTGATCTGCTCAAATCTCCGATTGTGGTTGCGATACTGGTAACCATTGCCGCCGCCGGCCTCTTCGGCATCTTCTTCCTGCTCTATCAGTGGTATGGGCAAGCTCCACACCGGCTTTTTAAAATCTTCTTCGGGATGATCCTTCTCACCGTCCTCATGACGCGGCCCCGTTGGGCGCTGGTAATGGTAGTCTTCTCGATGCCCTTTGTGGAGTGGCTGCCAAAATCGGGCGCGCCGATGCTGAACAGCCTGAATCTCATCATGATAGCGCTGCTTCTGGCCGCCCTCTTCTCAGCGATCTCGACGCGAACCTCCGTGCTCCTCCCCAGCGCGCTTAAAAAACCCATTTTATTCTTTCTCGCCTGGGCCTTCCTCGCCTGGTTTCATGCCCTTATTGTTCCCTTTTCGGAGTCCATCACACCCCTCATCCGTCTCCGGCTTCTTCATAATGGCCTCTTCGGCGTCTATCTTTTCTTTCTTGTCCATCGCCTCCTGGCCGCCATGCCGGCTGAAGATGCGCAACGTTGGATCAAGAACCTGGCGATCCTCATGGCCGTCTCCGCCGCGCTGGGAACTCTCGGACTTCTCTGGCAATCCTCCGGCCTGCGGCAAGGTGTCCGTGTCGCTGGCGGTTTGGGGGATATCAACAAGGCGGCGACCTACTATGCGATGGCCTTGATCTGGACCTTTTCGATGAGAAGGGTCATGGGACGCGCGCTTTGGTCCCGCCTCGCCTATGTCGGCCTTATCTTCTTCAATACACTGGGGCTGGTTCTGCCCAATTCCCGCGGCGGATTCGTCGCCTTCCTCGTCGCTGGTGTCGGATTTTCCCTCTCCCGCGGAGCCAAGGGATTGGCCGTGGGGCTCGTCCTTCTCGCCACCGTGCCCTTTTGGGTCCCCGATTATGTCCAAGAGCGTTTTCAGGAGACGATCGGCGTCTTTGATGCAGAATCCGATCGCTTTGGCGCCATCAATGAATCGGCGGGGGGACGGCTCGAATTCTGGGAGGCCGCTATCGATGTCATTATCCATCATCCGATTCTCGGCGTCGGCTACGGCGCCATGCCGGAAGCGACCGCGGCCGCCGTGGGGCGTTACAGAAATACCCATAATTTCTATCTGGAACTGACCGGGGAGATGGGGATTCCGGCCCTTTTAATCCTCATGCTGATCTTTTACCGGGTGATCCGGAAGGCGCGGCGCCTCTCGAGAAGCCGTGAGGTCCCCGATTGGGTCCAAGCGGTGGGAGAGGGGACGGTTTGGCTCAGCGTCGCCCTCCTCGTGGCGAATATCTTCGGGACCCGCTTTCTCAGCTATGCCCTGGCCGGATACTTCTTCCTCGCCGCCGCCCTGCTGGAACGGGCGACCCAGGAAGATCTCTGGCCCTTGAGAAGCCGGTCCGATTGTTCGATGACAGAAGAGGGGGATATCCCTCAAAACCCGAATGAAACAGAAAGGCGTCCCGATGGACATTCCGATTAACCGGCCGCATCTCCCACCCTACGAGGAGTATATCGTCGATCTGCGCGAGCTCTTCAAAACAGGGCAGGTGACGAATGGTCCCTATGTCCGAGAATTGGAGACCGCTCTGGCGCACCGCCTCGGCGTGCGGGAGGTCGTTGCTGTTACGTCAGCCACGGCAGGGCTCATGCTTTGTTTAAGGGCGCTGGCTCCCCGGGATTCCGAGGTGCTGCTGCCCTCTTTCACATTCGCTGCGACGCTTCAAGCGGTTCTTTGGGCCGGGCTCAAACCCCGTCTGGTCGATTGTGAGCCGGACACCTTCACCATTTCGGCGCGGACGGTTGAGCGGGCTTTGACACCGGGGTCCAAAGTCCTCATTCCGGTCTACGTCTTCGGCGCTCCGCTCGCGCGTCAAGAACTGGATCCGCTTATACAAAAGGCGGGGCTGATCGTCATTTCTGATGCGGCGCATGCCTTGGGATCGATGTGGGGCGATGAAGCGGTCGGGGGATGGGGAGCGGCCGAAATATTCAGCTTGGCCCCGACAAAACTGCTCGTTGCGGCCGAGGGGGGAGTGGTCGCGACCAACGATTCCGGCCTCGCCAGAAAGCTCCGCGCGGCGCGCAATCACGGCCATGAAGGCGACTACCAATGCAATGGCGACAGCCTCAATGGGCGCATGAGTGAGTTCCATGCCTTGCTCGCCCTAAAGGGATTGCCTTACCTCGATGATCAGATTAAACAGCGAAAGATCTTGCGGAATCACTATGCGAAAGGCCTGGAGGGATATCCGGGACTCACACTCCAAATATTACCGCCAAAGACATCCTCGACCTGGAATTATATCGGTGTCCGGTTTGATAAGGATCGCTTTGGCGCGGGATCGGAGGAGGCGAAGTCCTGGCTGGCGGATCAGGGCATTGAAAGCCGCCGCTATTTCCATCCGCCCCTGCATCGCCAAACGGCGTTCCAATACTTGTGGCAAGAGAATCCGCCGGATCTGCCGGGGACCGATCGACTCGTTTCTGAGATCCTGTGCCTGCCCCTCTTTTCGGAAATGAAAATCTCCGAGGTGGATCGTGTGGTGCAGGCCCTCGACGATTTGCACAAAAAGGTCCGTTAAGATCACGCGCTGGAGGATCAATGTTATGACGAATGAACAGGTTCAGAAGGTTGAAGATATCGTTAAGCAAATTCTCAACCGAGAGGTGCTTCTCGATAAAACAGCGTCACTTAAAGATCAGGGAATGGATTCTCTCGCCCTCTTTTCGCTCATCGGATCTCTGGAGGAGTCGTTCAGTATTTTCATTCAGGAGGATGAAATCCTACCGGAGCATTTTGATTCGATGAGGGGACTCACTCAATTCATCGAAATGAAAATGAGCGCCGGCCTGCAGGAGAATTCCAAATGAAAGAAATCCAAGACACAATCACCCGCGTTCTAGATGACGGTATGCGACGGACCGAGACCGGTGTCGCCTTTCGGATGAAAGACAAGGTGTTTCGATTCGATGAACTGGAAGCGGCCTCGAGGAGACTGGCGGAGAACCTCCTGCGTCGGGGCTTGAGAAAGGGCGAGAAGGTTGCACTGGCCTTCAATAATTGTTTTCTCTATCCCATCGCCTTTATTGGTATCCAACGGGCCGGCGGTGTGGCCGTGCCGATCAATCCGACCCTGACCGGCCGTGAAATTCATTACATTTTGGATCATGCCGATGTCCGTTGGTTCCTGCTGGCGCCCGAGGCCGAGGTTCCGGAGGGGGCTGAATCGGTCCCGAAGATGGAGGGCATTCTGCGCCTCTTTTATTCCGGCGCGGTGGAGGACCGGGAGGTGGCGCTGTTTCCCGGCGGCGCGGCGGGGGACGAGGCTGTGGCGCTCCCTCCAGAGGACCAAGATCAGGACGGGATCCTTATTTATACCAGCGGAACGACGGGGGTGCCCAAGGCCGTTCTACTGTCACAAAGGAATATCATCGCCAATGCCCGGTTTGTCGTCGACTATCTCGAGTTGCGTCCATCCGACCGGCATGCTGTTTTTCTGCCGCTCTTCTATTCCTATGCGATGAGCCAGATGCTTTCGACCCTCATGGCGGGTGGCGAGGTGATACTCCTCGACGGACTCATCTTTCCAGCGGTAGCGCTGAAGGAGATGGCGCATCACGGCAGCACCATCTTGGCCGGTGTGCCGACGACCTACAATCTCCTCGTCCGTCTGAATTCCTTTAACAATAATGAATTGCCAAACCTCCGTCTCTTCCTCAATGCCGGCGGACCGGTCCATCCCGATCGATTGGATGAACTCTGCCGGCGATTCCCCAACGCCCTGATCATCAACAATTACGGCTGCACCGAAGCCGGGCCGCGTGTAACCTATCTGCCGCATGAAGAACTTCATACGCGGCGGGGAAGTATGGGAATCGCCATTCCCGGTATGAAGGTGACACTGCGGGACGATCAGGGTCGAGAGGTGGGTGTGGGGGAGATGGGCGAAGTCACCATTTCGGGCCCCTGTGTCATGAAGTGCTATTATAAAAACGAGATCCAAACACGCCGTGTCATGACCCCCTATGGTCTGCGCAGCGGTGATTGGGCCACCAAAGACAAGGACGGCTTCTTATACTTTAAGGGCCGCAAATTGGATATCATCAACACCGGCGGCGAGAAGGTCAGCGCCCGCGAAGTGGAAGATATCCTCATGCAACATCCCATGGTCAAAGAGGTCGCCGTCGTTGGAACACCGGACCCGATCCTGGGCGAGGTGGTGAAGGCCTTTATCGTTCCAGAGACGGAAAATGCCGTCACCGCTGAGGAGTTGCGGCATCTGGCCTTCCAGTCGTTGGCCCGTCACAAGGTCCCGCGAATATTCCAATTCTGCAAACAGTTGTCACGGACATCGAGCGGGAAGATTCGCAAAGTCGATCTTATCGGTTAGCTTGGGACAGGAGAATCGAGGCAGGTGGATTATGGATAGCCATGTGACATCTCATCAGGACCAGGAAACGGGCGCCGTTATCATCGGATCCGGCGATCACGGCCGGGGTCTGCTGGAAACGCTGATCCGGGCCCATCCCGAGCGCCCGATCCTCGGTTTTATTGATGACAATCCGAAGATGCATGGCCGCATGATAGGAGGGTATCCTGTCTTGGGGTCCATCGACTGGCTTCGAATCCATCCAGAGAAGGTCCGCTGGCTCTACCTGGGGCTGGGCCATCCGAGGGACCGCCGGGAGACAGCGCGGAAACTTGCCGACCTGCGCTTCGCCTATCCGCCGCTTGTGCATCCATCGGTAGTGCTTCATGGAGATGTTCAACTTGGGGATGGGGCCTATATCGGGGCCGGTGTCGTGATCGCGCACGCGGCGACGATCGGCGCCCGCGCTCTGGTGAATCTGAATGCAACGATTGGGCATGACGTCATCTTAGGAGATGATGTCTCTGTGGGGCCCGGCGCGAATCTGGCCGGCTGGGTCCATGTCGAAGAGGGGTCCTTTATCGGAATGAACGCCACTCTTCCTCCCAGAACGAAGGTCGGCGCCTGGAGTGAGGTCGCCGCGGCCAGCCTTGTTCTTCGTCCCGTTCGTTCAGGATACCGGGTGCTGGGCAACCCGGCGCGTGAGTTGGGGCCGGTGGATTTTGGACGTGAGAGCCCGGATCAAAGGAAAACCGGGTAGGTCGAGCTTTTTTATATAGGGAAAGATCTCATAGGGAAGGATTTAACAATGAGAAGGCTTCTCATATGCTGTCTCATCCTGGGATCGGCCTTGATATGGGCCATCCGGGCGGAGGCTCAAAGTGACGGGTCAAGCGCCGATCCCCCGGTCACCATCGATACTTCCGGTGGGACATGGATTCTGTCCGAACCCATGGGGGCCCTGGTGACATTGGGGGGAACCACTCGCGTCAGCGGCCGGACACCGCTTCGGCTGGACGAGCGGATCCGAGGCATTTATACCCTCCGGGCCCATCTCCCGGGATATGAAACCTGGAGCGGAGATCTTCTCCTCGACAGCGCCCGCGGGGATCGATACACCCTGGAGCTGAGCCCCAAGAAACGGAGAAAAGCGATCCTGCGGTCTCTCCTGATTCCGGGGTGGGGGCAAGCCTACGCCGGAAAGAAGGGCAAGGCCACAACCTTCTTCCTTTCGGAAACCGCCGCCCTCATCGGGCTTTGGATCGTTCATGAGGAGTATAGAAATCGGGTTGATGATTGGGAGATTGCAAAAGAAGCCTATCTGAATGAGACATATGAAGAAAATATTCCAGCCCGCCGGCATGAATTGGATCGACGGTTGAATGATGTTGACGACATTTACAATTGGCAGCAGGGCTTCAATTTTGCGGCTATGGGAATCGCCGCGCTGAATCTTTTTGATATGATGTTTATAACACCGGTAGGTCCGATATCCGGCAAACTTAGTATGAGTCCAATGCAGGGTTCCGCACTTCCGGGGGATAAGGCATCTCCCCGGATGACGGCGACGCTGACCCGCGGATTTTAGGGAGGGTTAAGGCATGTTGAATCGGATTCATTTGAGCTTGATCCTGATTCTGTTCGTTCCGGCCCTTATCCTCCTTTCTTTTGGTTGGATGGGCTGTTCCAAGGATCATGATGACTCCATCACAAACCCAAGGGACCCCGAGCAGAGCGGTGAAACTCCCATTTTGATGGGGTTTGAGACGATTGTCGGCAATAGGTCGGTCACGCTTGATTGGCAATTGGCCGATTCCACAAAGATAGGCTTGATAAGAGCCTATACTGTTTGGTTCCGATACTATGACAATCCGACCTTTCATCAGGTCGATTCGGTCGCCGCGCCCCCCACGGAGATCTCAGGGTTTACCAATGGGGAACCGATCCGGCTCGCCGTTCGAGTGGTCCTCAAATCGGGTCTTCAGGGTGAACTCTCCCGCGAGATCACCGTCACACCGGGCCTCTTTTCCATCCTCATCGAGAATGGGAGGGAGAGCGCATCGAGCGCGCGGGTGAGGCTGGATTTGCAGGCCCCGGCCGGCACGCAGGGTGTCTATCTTGGGAACGACGCCGATCTATCGGCTGCGGCCTTATCGCCCTTCAATGAAACCACCTTTTGGGACCTTGAACCGAATGAGGGGTCACACACGGTCTATGCTCAATTCGTCAATGCTGAGGGCAGCCGTTCGAGCATAGTCCACGATGACATTATTCTCGACACCCAGGCGTCGATCCGGACTCTCGTGATTTCACCCGACACCTCCATTTTCCATCCGGGGGAGACGGTGACTTTTACAATGGATGCGGGGGAATCCGGGGGCGAGGCATCAATTGTCATCGGGCAAGACGGGCGGCGTAAAACGCTCCATGATGCCGCCGACGGCATCTATTCCCTGGATTATCTCATCGAAGAGGATCTGCGGGTCGTCGACGCCACATTGACCGGTTATTTCGCTGATGCGGCGGGAAACAATGCCGATCCGCTGGTGATCTCACGCCGGATGACGGTGGATCCAGGTCCGACCGCGGTGACCCTCTCGGTCCCGACAAGCCCATCGCCGACGAGTATACATTTGTCCTGGACGCAGGCCCTCGACGGTGAGGCCTTCTTTGAATACCGTGTCATCCGCGCTGAGGCGGCCGATGTGCCGAATCAGGAAGGCCGGGAGGTCCGAACGGCGATCAGCCAGCGTTCACAGACCGAGTTTGTCGACACCAGTGTCGAGCCCGGTAAAGAGTACTACTATATTGTTCAGGTTGTCGATTCCTACGGCATGAAAGCCAACTCGAATGAAGTTATGGGACGATCGGCGACGAATGCACCGCCATCACCGGTAACCCTCAATCATCCTACCAATATCTCGGAAGATGGCGTCGGATTGAGCTGGAGCCGCTCTCTGGCTCCCGATTTCTCTTTCTACCGCATTGTGCGCGGACAGACCGACGACCCCATGACTGATCCCGAGCGCATTGTTCTCAATGAGATCCACGACGCCTCATCGACAATTTATGAAGATACCCGCGAATTGAAGCAGGGAACGACCTTCTGGTATGTGGTCGTGGTCGTTGATGACCTTGGAACCGCGGCGGCCAGCAATATCGTTTCCGCCGACATCCCGAATCTGGCGCCGCAGCCGGTTAGTTTGAACGGCCCCTCCGTCGCCGGAGAGACGTCTCTTGCTTTAAACTGGTCACGCTCAAACGACCTCGATTTCGCCGCCTATCATCTTCATCGCGCCCTCTCCTCTGGTGTTGGGGAAGCCGACCTGGAAGTCGGAGAGATTACGCGCTTGGAAGTGACCCAGCTTCTCGATACGGGTTTGACGGAGAACACCGAATATTACTACCGCCTCTTCGTTGAGGATGAAAGCGGCTTATCAACCGGAAGCAATGAGATCGCCGCGCGCACGGCTAATGCCGATCCGCCGGCCGTGACCCTGCAGTCGGTTGTGCAAGACGACGATGCTTTTACTCCGACGCTTGTATTGAATTGGAGTCAATCAGCAGCGCATGATTTCGAGAGCTATCGGATTTACCGCGATACATCACCGGGCGTTACCCCGGCCAGCAACCTGGTGCGCCAACTGATTGAATCCTCCGTTACGAGAATTGAGGATAGCGGATTGAATGATAACACGCGTTATGTCTATCGCGTTTATGTCTATGATGACCAGGATGCCCATGCCGGCAGCAATGAGATTAGCGTCACAACCGATAACGAGGCGCCGGATCCCGTGATGCTCACAGTGACGGCTTCAGGTTTTGGTTCGATTTCACTCAGCTGGACTCAGAGCGACGCCCATGACTTCCAGTCCTACCGCCTCTACCGCTCCCTCAACTCCGATAACTTCACGGCGCTGGTCGGCACTTGGCCGAATCGGAATCAGACAGGTCACTCGATCGCGATAACCGAATCGGATACGAGCACCTACTTCTTCCGTCTCACGGTCAGCGATCAGGGAATCAATGGAAACCCCGATCACTCAGCCGTGAGCAATGTCGTCAGTGCCAGAGGATGGGAGTAAGTAGGGGAAAGTATAGAAGCCGGTTCACAATTTCTGGGTACGGAAGCCGCCGCATGTGACAATGATGCGGCGGCTTCCTATTTTTAATTGGACAGAACCTCGAACCAGCAGACGGGCCGCCTGGCAAAGCCGCGGCCGCGCAGCAGCTTTATTTCACCATTCCAAGGTCGATCGCCGATCGCCGCCTTCGCCATCATCATTCTCGGCGGTGTCTTCTGCTTTAGATTCCGTTCCACTTCTCTCTTTCCAAAAATCGGCCTTCGCGATCTGCCCCTCGCCACCGAGAACGACAAAAGGGGTGCGGCATAAGATCTTAAAATCCAGGCCGAGCGAAATCCGATCGACATACTCAATATCAAGCTCAATTCTTCGATCCCAAGGGATCGAGTTGCGGCCGTTCACTTGCGCCCAACCTGTGATCCCAGGTTTCACGAAAAGACGGCGGCTTTGCAACTCATTATATTTGTCGGTCTGATACTTAAGTCCCGGGCGGGGGCCGATGATCGACATGCCGCCCCCCAGAACATTTATAATTTGAGGTAGTTCATCAAGGCTGAATTTGCGGAGGATCCGTCCCACTCTCGTGATCCGATCATCACCGGCCAAAACCAAGATGCCGGCGCCCTGATGTTCCGCATCGACAATCATCGAGCGGAATTTTAAGAGGGAAAAGGGCCGGCCCTTTTGCCCGATTCTCTCCTGCCGGTAAAAGACGGGGCCCCTGGAATCGAGCTTTATCGCGAGGGCGATAATCAGAAAGAGGGGTCCAGCCGCCAGCAGCAGGGATAGGGATATAAATGTATCGAGAATCCTTTTACCGGCACGGGCATAGAAAGAATTGGGCACTCGCAAATCCTCCCATCGTCCATACTTTCCGAAAACCTAGTCCTCCAGCAACTGAAGCGGCGCGCAGGGGAACACTTCTATCTGCGCCTTGTGTCCGAGCCGCTTCTGCAATCGCTTTACGACATGGTTCCACTTGGACTCAAAAGTGTAACCATCCCAGAACGAGACGGCGACATCACATTTATTGAGATTCTGGGTGAAGAATATCACCGGACGCCCTGCGAGATACGCCTTCTCGACCGGCTTCCTGTAGAGCCGCATCCCTGGACCGTGAAGGGAATGATAGCCGCGACCCATTGAGCAGGCGGCTGTGACAACGACAATCCCTTCCGGCTTCAAGGGCAGGGGCGGTGAGAAGCGGAGGGCATTGAAGGCATTCCCCACCTGCAGCAGTTCTGTGTCCTTTGGATAGGCATTCAAAACGGCGACATCAGCCGGCCGATTCGGCCGTGGCGTCGCGTAGACACGGCGGGCGCACTCCACGGCCGCCCTATGAGCGGCGACAGGATGCCCGGCGAAGAGACCGACGGGGCGCCGGCGGTCATCCGTTACAACATTAACAATAAATTCGAGTCCAACCCGCAAGGCGATCTCTTCCATCTCCTGACGCGCTGTATTCGTTTCAATATTATTGTACCCTCCCTGCAGGCCTGTAACGGCGGGGCGGTGATTCGCCTCTAATGTGTCAATCGATGAAACGCCCGGGAGCACGATTTTCGCGCCGCCCCCGAAGGCCGCGTAGGGATGCGGGACCACCGAACCCACCGCGACCCTGAGATCGGCCTCCGCGAACTTTCTATTAATCCGGATGGGGATGCCGCTGGCGGAAACACCCAGATCAACCAAGTCCTCATAGGGATGATGGTTCGAAACATCGTAATGATCACAGACCCATCGACCGCATTTCTTGATCATGGCGAAACGGTCGAGGGGCGCATGGCCACCCAGGGCGAAGATGATTCGGGTGCGTTCGGGCGGGATCCCACCTGCATGAATCCGCCTTAAAACGGAGGGGAGGATCTCCGCCAGGCGCGCCGGCCGGCTGAAATCCTCGACGGCGACCGCCGCCCATCGGCGGCTGCACGCCAGCTGTTCCAGTGTCGGTGATTCCATCACGGCATCAAGGGCGGCGTCGATACGCTTCGGACTCAGGACCCGCCCCCCGCGTATCCTTCGGACAACGGCGCGGTACCCCGCGGGAAGAGGAAATCGCTTCATTCTGTCGCCGTACCAGGCGCCCCAGGGAAGTTCAAATCCGTTCATTTTTAAAAGCCTCATACACTATTTAAAAGAATCTTCGTTATAAAATATCGGCCGGTGACCGGCGCTTGCTGAGGGATGACGAAGGCGCGGCGGCGCGCGATGTGCCTGCCCATGCAATAGAAACAGGGGTGGGGGATTATCAATCCACCCACCCCTGGAGGTTCGAATGAGAATGAATTCAGATTATTGAGGAGCGCCGGGTTCCAGCACCTCCTCGGCCTTTGTTTCCTTTTCCGGTCCCATGGAAACGGTGATCTCCACCAAACCGGGTTCTTGGGCGGGGATATTCCCCTCCGCCATCATTTTCGCTTGCGGCAGGAGGCCGAGGGCTTGTGGAAGCACGGGATCGGCCTCCATCAGGATGTGGGCCCTTTCATTCTTTCCCCAGAGATTACGAGCCATTTCACGCCGTATCCCGCGCGCTACATCGTCGTACTCCGCCTTGAGCGAATCGATGCTTACCGTGAACTTCCTCTTTTCAATAAAGGAGTTAAAATCGTTTAACATAGCATCATCGACAACGAATTCTTTGCGGAAGGTCTCAAACGTGCCCGGCCAACTGTAATGACGGCTGCCGATATAGTGATTCGCATAATCAAAATAGGAACGATCCCGCTCCAATTCCCTTTGCAGATCGGACTGGCTCCAATCGACATGGATCACTACATCGGGCGTGACACCGCCGCCGCCGTAGACATGCCGGCCGCCCGCCGTGTAGAAAATCGGACGGTCTTTAAGTTTGGTGCTGTCCATGGCGACCTCGTCACCGCGATGAGCCATGAGATACTCTTCCTTGTCGGAATAGTCCCGCTGAATGAGACGACCGCTGGGAGTGAAGTATCGGGCGACCGTTACCAGCAGGGCGCCGCCGTTTTTAAGCGGGAATTGCCGCTGGACAAGCCCTTTGCCGAAGGTCGTTTCACCGACGACATAACCACGGTCCCAATCCTGAATCGCGCCGCTGACGATCTCGGAGGCGCTGGCGCTGCCCCGATCAACCAGAACGACGAGGGGGAAACGCTCGTGCGTCGCGCGTCCCGTGGAGAAATATTCTTCACTCGATCCATCGATCCGGCCTACCGTATAGACAAGCTTTCGCCCGCCCTCGATGAACTTGTCGGACACTTCAATCGCTTCATTCAGGAACCCGCCCGAGTTGCCTCGCAGATCAAGAATCAACTCCTTCATTCCCTGCTTTTCCAACATCTGCATCGCCTCTTCAAGCTCATCACTCGTTGTGGCGCTGAATCGGGCCAAGCGGACATAACCGACCCCCGGTTCAAGCATAAATGTATAAGGCACGCTCTTAATCGGAATATTATCGCGGATGATTGTAAATTCGAGCGGCTCCGGTTCGCCTTCACGGCGCACCGTCACATGGACCGGGCTTCCCTTCCGTCCTCTCAGCTTCTCAAAGACCTCATCGGTCTTGATGCCGAAGGCCGACTCCCCTTCGATCTTTGTAATGACATCACCCGGACGGATCCCCAGTTCGTAGGAGGGACCTCCTTCAAGCGGGCTGATCACGGTGAGCCAATCCTCCACAATGTCAAACTCGATGCCGACGCCGGAATAGGTGCCCCGGTTGCGCTCCTGCATCTGTTCGAATCGCTCCGGATCAACATAGGTTGTATGCGGATCCAGCTGATCCAGCATCCCCTCAATCGCCCCATCCAGGAGGCTGTCCACCCCGACCTCTTCCACATAATTCGAGGTCACGATATTCAGGACCTGGTTGAAGACACTCAACTTCGTATAGATGCTGTCAGAGTAGGCCCTAACGCCCTGCTGAATACCAGCCGCCAAGCCCAATGCCAGGACAAGGGCCCCCGCAAGCAGGCTAAACTGGGTTTTTTGAATTCTCATGAGACCTCCTCAGAGATCCAGGTGTGGGTTAAAAAGTCTCTTTCTCTATACTTCGACGCTAGCAAATGGTTTCCCATGCTGCAAAGATTTTGCCAGGAACCGGCTTTTCGTGGAGGATGCATCAAATCGCCGCGCATCTGTTGAAAAAACGCCGAGGAGGCCGTTTATATGAAGATATTTCTCACCGGGGCAACAGGGTACTTGGGGGAGAGGCTTGTCTCAGCCCTCCTTGAGGATGGGCATGAGATCCGCGCCCTCATCCGAAACCCAGAGGCCATGAACCCAGATATAAGCGACCGCCTCGAGATTGTTCAAGGGGATCTCGCCGTGCCGGCCGATCCCGCCTTTTTTGAGGGGATTGATGCTCTCATCCATACCGCGGCCATGGTCAAGAACTGGAGCCCCAACCGGTGGCTCTTCAGCCGCATCAACGCAGAGGGGTATCGTCATCTCCTGCAAGCAGCTAAAGAGGCCGGCGTCCCGAAAATCCTGCATACATCATCCTTTATGGCCCTGGGACCCTCTACAAGGAACAAGGGTCCGATGCATGAACAGAGCCCGCGGTGGGGGGGGCCCTTCATGAACGATTATGAACGGACGAAGTGCGAGGCTGAGATGATCAGCCGCCGCTTCGTGGAGGAAGGCGGTCCTCTTGTCACCCTCTATCCGGCTGTCATCTACGGTCCGGGCCGCAGAACCGATGGTAACCTGATCGGGAAACTCGCCTTTCTGATCAAGGAGGGGAAATTCCCCGGCCTGCTCGGCAGCGGGACCCAGAGATGGACCCTTTCGTATGTGGAAGATATTGTCTCCGGACACCTTAAAGCCCTTGAGAAAGGGGTGCCCGGGAGCCGATTTATCCTTGGAGGGCCCGAAGTAACGCTGAAGGATCTCGTGCTGCGTCTTTCCCGCCTGCTTGGCAGATCGGAAAGGGCAAAGACCCTTCCCATCGCTCTTGGAAAGTGCGTCGGCGCCCTGCAGATCCTACGGGCGCGGCTGGGTGGGGCTGAGCCTGAGCTCACCCCGGGCGTGGCGGAGGTCTACCGGCATGATTGGACCTATTCCTCCCAGAATGCGGTGGAGAGATTGGATTACCGGATCACGCCGCTGGATGAGGGTTTGACGCACACGGCGGATTGGGTTCGAGGTCTAACAAGTTGGCAGGAATGATTCATGGATCTGGAGTCTGAAAGCTTGGGTGCCGTGACTCTTCGGGGGGTGGATTGAGAGAAGTCATCGAAGCGTTCGGCGTCAATGCCGTCCTGGGCACTTTTGCCTTCGTGCTGCGGGCCGTCAGACTGTCGGGATATGTGGGTGGGGTGCTTCTGGGAAGCATGGTTTATCTCGGCGCGGGCCGGCAGGGCTTCGGCGTTCTCCTGGGATTCTTCATTCTTGGGACGGCGCTGACACGCTTTGGTTATGCCACAAAAGAAGCCCGCGGCGTCGCGGAGGAACAGGGAGGCCGGCGTGGTATCAGCCACACCCTCGCCAACGGGACAACCGGTCTTCTCCTGGCCCTGCTCATGGGGATCGCAAGGATGGCCGGATGGGGTGGGGAGGAGACTCAGATCTTGTTGAAACTCGCCTTCACCGCCGCCTTCGCCACCGCCGCCGCCGACACCTCGAGCTCTGAGATTGGATCGCTCTGGGGACGTCATCCGATCAGCCTGCGCACCTTTCGAGCGGTGCCGGTAGGAACGGAGGGGGCGGTTTCGATCGAAGGCACCAGTGCCGGCATTGCGGCTTCCGCCGTTCTAGCGGTCCTGGCATGGGTTTCCGGCTGGTACGGGCCGGTGGGAATCCTGATTGTGACGATAGCCGCCACGCTGGGGAATCTGGGTGAATCGATCGCTGCAAGTTGGGGGATGAAAAGCAGGGGGCATCACCAACTCCTTAATTTCTTAAATACAGTAACTGGAGCTGTGCTCTCAGTATTACTGGCTCTGCTGATCGGGCGGCCGTATTAGGGTTGGATGCTAGAGAAGAATTGCCTGGGAAAAGGATGACGAACGGGAGAAGACGAATGAATAATTCAATACAGAACCTTACATGTCCAGCAGCTGAGAAGTTGGTACAGAAGATCGCGACGAAGAAAGCTCATCTTGGCGTTGTCGGATTGGGTTATGTCGGCCTGCCGCTGGCCGTCGAGATGGCTCGGAAGGGTTACCAGGTGACCGGCATCGACGTATCCCCGGAGAAGATCCAACGTCTTCAGCAGGGCGATTCTTACGTGGGCGACATCCCATCAGCGACCCTCGCCGAAGTCGTAAAATCGGGGCTCTTAAGAACCACCACCGATTTCAGCGTTCTCGCCGATCTCGACACGGTGAATATCTGCGTTCCCACGCCGCTGCGGAAAACCGGCGACCCCGATGTTTCCTATATTGTCTCCGCCGTCAAAGAGATCGCGCCCCGGCTGCATCGCGGCCAGCTGGTTATCCTGGAAAGCACAACCTATCCCGGCACGACTGAAGAACTGATCCTTCCCCGTTTGGAGGAGACCGGCCTCAAGGTCGGGCAGGATTTTTTCCTCGCCTTTTCACCGGAGCGCGTCGATCCCGGAAACGCGCAGTGGACGACCCGGAATATCCCGAAGGTTGTCGGGGGCGTCACTCCGGTCTGCACGCAAGTCGCCGAGTGCTTATACAAAAATGTCTTGAATATAGTCGTGACGGTCGATTCCACCCGCGTCGCCGAAATGGTGAAGCTGCTGGAGAACACCTTCCGGTCAGTGAATATCGGTCTGGTCAATGAGATGGCTCTGATGTGCGACCGGATGGGAATCAATGTTTGGGAAGTGATCGATGCGGCGGCCACGAAACCCTTCGGTTTCATGCCCTTCTATCCCGGCCCCGGTTTGGGCGGACACTGCATCCCGATCGATCCTTTCTATCTCTCCTGGAAGGCGAAGCTGGCCGGATTTGAGGCGCGGTTCATCGAGTTGGCCGGGCATGTCAACTCCCACATGCCGATCCATGTTGTCGCCCGGGTCACACAAGCTCTGAACAGTATTGAGAAATCGGTCAACGGCTCCCGTCTGCTCCTCCTCGGAATCGCCTATAAGGCCGATATCGACGACATCCGTGAATCCCCCTCGCTTGATATCCTCGCCTTGCTGAGGGAACAGGGCGCGCATGTCGTCTATCATGATCCCTATGTACCGGAGCTTTTCATCGAGGGGGAACGTGAGGAATCGTGCTCCTTGACGCCGGAGCTGCTCGAAGCGATGGATTGTGTCATCATCACAACAGCGCACAAGAAGGTCGACCACAATCTCGTCGCCGATAAGGCGCGTCTCGTTGTCGACACACGCAATGCGTTGAAGAACCGCAAAGGCCGGCATATTTACCGGTTGTAGAAAACGGTTGGCAGACGCTTTTGGAAATATTATTTCAACAAGGTTTGGGAATCTGTTTTGGAAACTGGATTTGAGCGACAGCTTGAGGAGGTTCTGGGATGCTAGTTCACCTCATCACGGGTGGAGCGGGTTTTATCGGGTCGCATATCGCCGATCGTCTGGCCGGGGAGGGGAAGCCGGTTCGCATTCTGGATAACTTCTCCACCGGGCGGCGCGAAACGATCAGCTATCTCAGGGATCGCCATGGGGCCGGAATCGAGGTCATTGAAGGCGACATCCGCGATGGGGAAATCTGCAAAGCCGCGATGCGGGGCTGCGATGTTGTCTTTCACGAAGCGGCCCTGCCCTCGGTGGAACGTTCCGTGCAGGATCCGCTCGCGAGCCACGCCGTCAACGCCACCGGCACCTTGAACCTGCTCGTCGCCGCCCGGGATTCCGGCGTCCGCCGTTTTCTCTTCGCCGGGTCCTCTTCGGTCTACGGAGACGCCCCGTGCCTTCCCAAGGTCGAAGACCAGACCCCGCTGCCGCGGTCGCCTTACGCTTTGTCAAAGCTGGCGTCGGAAGAGTATGTCCGTATCTTCAGTGAGCTTTACGGCCTCTCCACGCTGACCCTGCGATACTTTAACGTTTTCGGTCCCCGGCAGGATCCAAACAGCGCCTACGCGGCGGTGATCCCGCGCTTCATCACAGCACTCGACAATAATGAACCACCGGTGATCTATGGGGATGGGGAACAAAGCCGCGATTTTACCTATATCGACAATGTTGTCGACGCCAACCTCATGGCCGCTGAGCGGCTCGATGTGACCGGCGTCATGAATATTGCCTGCGGCGAGCAGTCGAGCCTGCTCGAACTCCTCGCTATGCTGGCGGAGATCCAGAACAAATCAATCGCTCCGAACTTTGAACCGGAACGCGCCGGTGATGTGAAACATTCAAGAGCGGATGTCACCCGCGCGCGCGAACGTCTCAATTATACGCCAAGACTCTCGCTGAAAGAGGGACTGGCGCTCACGGTGGCAAGTTATATAAAGGCCTGAGCCGGCATAGTCGATCTGAATTCGAGGACGTTAGTTTATGTTTGGGCGCGTTCATGCAGGTTTCATCGAGTGGAGGAATCATAATGAAGAAGCCCGGGATAGCCGTCATTGGGGCGGGAGCATGGGGCAAGAATATCGTCCGGAATTTCAACATCCTGCCGACCTGCGATCTGCGCGCCCTTTGCGACACCGATCCATCGGTTCTCGCCGCCCATGCCGCGACGATCCCCAACGCGGTCATGACACAAAATGTCGATGAGGTTCTCTCCCGGGACGACGTCCATGGCGTGGCGATCGCCGCACAGGCCGTTGTTCATGCCGATTTGGCTGGAAAGGCCCTCAGCGCCGGAAAAGATGTTTTTGTTGAAAAGCCGCTGACCCTCAGCACCGCGGATGCCCTGGACCTATGCCGCCTCGCCGACGAAAAGGGGCGCGTCCTCATGGTCGGCCACCTGCTCCTCTATCATCCGGCCATTCTACAAATGCTCGACATTATCAAGAGCGGCGAGTTGGGAGAGATTCGTTATCTGACCGCGCAGCGGGTCAATCTCGGCACCGTCCGCAAGGATGAAAACGCCCTTTGGAGCCTGGCGCCGCACGACCTTTCGATCATCGGAGAGATTTTCAACGAACTACCCGTCACCGTCTCGGCCCGCGGGGCCGCCTATCTCCGGCCGGGTGTGGAGGATGTCGTCTTTCTCAGCCTCCGCTTCCCCAACGACCACTTGGCCCATGTGCATCTCTCCTGGCTCGATCCGCATAAAGAGCGTCGGATGACGCTGGTGGGAAGCCAGAAGATGCTCGCCTTTGACGATATGCAAGTACAAGAAAAGATACGAATTTATGACAAAGGGGTCGGCACCAGCGCTTTTGTCTCATATGACGAATCGCTCACCGTGCGAAACGGCGATATCTGGATTCCCCGGATAAAAATGGGCGAGCCTCTCCGCACCGAATGCCAGGAGTTCATCGATTGCATCAACGATCGCAGGACTCCGAAGACCGACGGATGGTCAGGTTTGCGCGTTGTACAATTACTCGAGGCGGCGCAGACCTCGCTCGACCGGGACGGCGAACCGATCACCGTGAACTCATTGCAGGAACAGGAGACCGCATCATGAACTGGATTGATCCCACGGCGCAGATCGGCGCGGGAACCGAGATACACCCATCCGCCGTTGTTGAAGCCGGCGTTCAGATCGGCCGCGATTGCCGCATCGGCCCGCATGCCGTGATCCGGGAGGGAAGCCGAATCGGGAATGAGGTTCGGATGGATGAAGGGGCGGTGGTCGGCAAAGAGCCGATGCGCTCGGTGAACAGCATCCTGCCGCCCGAGTCCAAGCTGCCCGCTGCCCTGATCGGCGACGGCGTGCTGATCGGTATGGGCGCCGCCGTCTACCGGGGCGCTGTCGTCGGCGCGCGGGTCCTGATCGCCGATCAGGCCTCGGTTCGTGAAAAGACGACGATCGGCGAGCGAACCATTGTCGGCCGGGGTGTCGTCGTTGAGAATCAATGCGCCGTCGGGCGTTATTGCAAACTCGAAACCGAGGCTTATATCACCGCCTTCTCGACGATCGAGGACCGCGTCTTTATCGCGCCCGGTGTTTGTACAAGTAATGACAATTACATCGGACGCACAGAGGAGCGTTTCAAACATTTTAAGGGGGTGACGGTCAAACGGGGGGGCCGGATCGGTGTTGGATCCGTTATCCTGCCGGGAGTTACCATTCATGAGGATGGGGTCGTCGCCGCCGGTTCCGTCGTCACACGCGACGTCCCGGCACGCATGATCGTCCTTGGCTCACCGGCGAAGGTTCTGAGGCCGGTTCCCAAGGAGCAGCTTCTCGAGAATCAGGATTGGCCGGATGTTCGGGAAACCGCATCGACTGGAAGCAACGACTAACGAATAGGGAGACGCGTTCATGACTGATTCCTTTCCGTTTCTAAATCTTCTGAAGCAGTATGAGCCTCTGCGCCGGGAAATCCTCGACGCGATCGACAGGGTTCTGGCCAGCGGCCAATGGATCCTGGGATCGGAGGTCAAAGCTCTGGAGGAAGAACTGACCCCGCTCTGCGGCGCTGAAGCCATTGGATGCGCCAGCGGAACCGATGCGATCTATCTCGCGCTGCATGCGCTGGACATCGGACCCGGCGATGACGTCGTCATCCCGACTTTCACATTCTTTGCCACGGCGGGGGCGGTGGTCCGCACCGGCGCGCGGCCCGTTTTCGCCGATGTCTCGCCCGACACCTACAACATGACCGCCGAGACCTTAGAAGCCGCTCTGACACCGCAGACGAAGGCGGTCATCGCCGTGCATCTCTTCGGCCAGTGCGCCCCGATGGATGAACTCGAAGCGGTCCTCGACGGCAGGGATATCCCGATCATTGAGGACGCCGCCCAATCGATGGGGGCGAGGTGGAACGACGCCCCGGCGGGTTCGATGGGCCGGCTCGGCGCTTTCTCGTTCTACCCGACCAAAAACCTCGGCGGCTGCGGCGACGGCGGGTTGGTCACGACGCAGAACGCCGATCTGGCGAAAAGGGTCCGCCAGCTCCGTGTGCATGGCGCCTATCCGAAATATTTCCATCACCAGATCGGTACGAACAGCCGGCTCGATGGTATCCAAGCGGCGATCCTGCGCGTAAAACTCCGCTACCTCGACAAATGGGTGGCCCGCCGGCAGGAGATCGCAAGGACCTACAATGAGACTTTCAGCGGCATGAATTCCATCCAAGCTCCGGTTATCGATTCGAGGGCCCACTGCGTCTGGAATCAATACACCATCAGGGTTATCGAGGGATCGCGTGACGAGCTGCGCGCGTCGATGTCGGATCGTGGCATCCCCACCGGCATCTATTACCCGCTCTCGCTGCATCTTCAGCCCTGTTTTGAGTACCTTGGGCAGGGGCAGGGAACGCTTCCCGTCTCCGAGCGGCTGACCGAACAGGTTCTCTCGTTGCCCGTCGACCCCGAGATGACACCTGAAATGCAGGGCAGAGTGATCGAGGCGATACAATCCAAGCAACCCGCTTGATCCGTTCTCGCCACAGAGCGAAATTTCGCGCATACTATGGAGGCAGCCTGACCGGCTGCTTCCATGTTTTTTTGTGACGGATGGGGAGGAACCATGGCTCTGAAGCATCTTCTGATCACCGGCGGCGCCGGCTTTATCGGTTCACATGCGGCCCTTCACTTTGCCGAACGAGGCCTTCGCGTCACGATTCTGGACAATCTCTCCCGCTTCAATCTACTGGGCAAGGAGGGAACTGCTCATCAGGCCAATTGGAATCGTCTGGATCAAGAGGGTATCCGCCGTATAAAGGGAGATGTCCGCGATTTCGAATTAGTCCGGGAGCTGGCCGCCGAGGCAGACGCGATTCTGCACACCGCGGCGCAGACCGCCGTAACGACATCCGTCGTGAAGCCCGATATTGACTTCTCGACCAACGCCCTCGGCACCTTTCAGGTGCTGGAGGCCGCACGCCAATCACCCAAGAAACCGGCGATCGTGTATTGCTCGACCAACAAGGTCTATGGCGATCGCGTCAATCAGGTCCCCGTTATCGAGGGGGAGACACACTACAGCTTCGGCCCTGAGTACAGCGGCGGCATCCCGGAGGATTTCGGGATCGACCTCTGCGAACATACCCCTTACGGCTGCTCCAAGCTGACCGGTGATCTCTATGTCCAAGATTATGGCCGTCTCTTCGGCCTCAAGGTGGGTGTTTTTCGGATGTCCTGCATTTACGGCACCTGGCAATTCGGCGTTGAGGATCAGGGCTGGGTTGCTTGGTTCACCATCGCGGCCCTCACCGGCCAGCCGATCACGATCTTTGGGGATGGGAAACAGGTTCGGGACGTTCTTTGGGTTGAAGACCTTATAGCAGCTTATGAAGCATTTCTTGAAACAGGCCCACAGATAGGCGTTTACAACATGGGAGGCGGACCTGAGAAAACGCTCTCGCTTCTCAGCTTGCTCCAGATTCTGCGGGAAGAGGTCGGATCCATCCCCGAACCGACCTATGACGCCTGGCGGCCCAGCGATCAGAAGGTCTATATCTCGAATATCAGCAAGGCCGTCTCGGAGCTGGGGTGGAGCCCCAAGGTGACGCCCGAGGAAGGCGTCCGGCGGCTCGCCGCTTGGGTCCGGGAAAACGCTGATTTAATCCGGCCCTAGCGCGCGCTCCGCTTCAGCTGACGCCAAAGAACCCCGTTTTCAGGGGCATTTCACACATCTTATTTCAAGATCCCTCCGATTCTCTCCGATGAAAGTAGGGTGATTCTACCCATCGATTTGGATTTCCGGCGCTAGAGAGGGATCTACCGTCTCTGTCGTCATTTTGTATTGGAATCTCGAAGGAGTCTCTATGGGGTTTCCGCAGCGTGAATTCAATGAGGGTATCGCCCCTGAAAAGTCCTGGCGCGCAGCATATGAATCTATACAGGCGCTCCATCCAAGCCTTCCGGCGCTCGATGAAGACCCCCTCCGGCCGATGGAGTGGGAGGAGTTGGTCGGCAATCTGCTCAAGGCGTTGGAAAGGGCCCACAGATCACTTATACAAAGAGAAACGCAGCTTGCTGGTTTGCGCGACCATACCGACAGCCTCCTTATGACATCAGATGACCGGACACTGGCGCGCCTCTCCGTGCAATACCTTCAAAAGGGTTACGGATTTCCGGAGGTTCTTCTCGCTCTTGAAGAGCTCGATACACGCGATGTCCGCGCCTATTGGTCGATGGAGGATGGCCCCTTTCCGAAGCAGGGTGAGATTCTCTGGTCGATCGAAGAGATTCATGGATCCCTTCTAAGCGAGATCCTTCAGGGCAAGCGTCTGCCCGAGAAAACCACCTGCGAAGCGGTTTCCCGGACAGCCTTGCCACACCCAAGCCGGATCACGCCGGCCTATTATGATATCCTGATCCCGTTGCCCTCCCGGCGTCGCTTGGGCGCCTCGCAGGTGGGACTCCTCGCCGTTCGTCTCAATGGCGATGAAGAGGAACACAGCGGACTTCATCTCGAATTGGAGGGGATCGCCTATTCCCTCGCCGCCTCCTTGGAGAACCATCGCCTGCAGAGGGACATCATGAAAGCCCAGCGGCTGCGCGAAGATCTGCTGCGCTCCCTCGGCCACGCCCTCATCGCCGTGGATCGTGACGGGCGTGTCATCGCCTTTAACAAAGCGGCCGTTCATTGGTTCGGCGTCGACGCCGGTGATGTGATCGGCAGCTCGATGGACAACCTCCCCGAATCGCTGAGGCCGATGACCCGCAGGCTCGATAGTGTCATCACCCGAGAGAAAGATCAGCTTTCATGGGAAGGAGATATCAAACCCGCCGGTGGGCCGCCTCGGCCGGTCTCCATATCGGCGAATCTCCTCAGAGATGAATCGGGGAGACCCTATGGCGCCGTCGCTGTCGCCGCCGATCTCTCTGATGTCAAAACGATGGAAAAGCAGATCCGGCAACTCGACCGTCTCGCCGCGGTCGGTCGTTTCACCACCGCCATCGCGCATGAAATTAAGAATCCCCTGACGGGTATCGCCACCGGTGTCGAGTATCTGCGCCGCTCGTTCGCCGAGGATGCATCGGAGCAAAAGGATATCCAGTTCATTTCGAACGAGATTCAACGCCTGAATCGCATCATACAAGACCTTTTCAATTTGTCGCACCCTCGCGAATTGATCATTGAGAAGGTCAATCCGACGCAGCTTGTGGAGGAATCGATTAAATCGATTCGCGCAGATTTTGAAGAGAAACATGTCAAAATTGAAACCCACTTTGATAAGAAGTGCCGCTCGGTGAACGCCGACGCCGACCGCATGCGCCAGGTCCTCATCAACCTCCTCAAAAACGCCGCCGAGGCCTCATCTGAAGGTCAAATCGTGAGCGTTAAAACCCGGCTCGCTGGAACCCAGCAGGTTGAGATTGAAGTCCGAGATCAGGGCAGCGGTTTGACACCGGAGCAGAGTGAGCGGCTCTTTGAACCCTTTTTCACAACGAAACCGGGTGGAACAGGATTGGGACTTTATATCTGCCATGGGATTGTTCAACACCATGGCGGTAGGATGGTCGTCGAGAGTCAACCCGGAGAGGGGAGTACTTTTCATGTCTATCTCCCCGCGGCCGGGCCCCGGTAGCACTTGCAGGAGGATGGATTGTGACATCACACATACTCGTTGTTGATGATGAGGGGACGATCCGGCACTTTCTCGGTAAATCCCTCGCGGACGCCGGATACGAGGTAACCGGAGCCGAAACCGGAAAAGAAGCACTCGATTGCTTCCAGAAGACCGGAGCCGATCTTGTTCTGCTCGATCTCAAACTCCCGGATCGTTCGGGTCTGGATATTTTAAAAGAGATTAAGAAGAACGCGCCCCAGGTTCCTGTTCTCATGATGACGGCCTTCGGCGAGGTCACGACGGCGGTCGAGGCGATGAAGGCCGGGGCTTATGACTACCTCATTAAGCCGCTGCACCTCGAGCAGGTGCGGGTCGTTGTCGAGAGAGCGCTTTCAGAGGTCGCCCGCTGGCGGGAATTAGAGCACTTGCGGCGCCAGCAACGGGAACGCTTTCAAAAAGATTTCGTGAGGGGCACCTCCCCGCAAATCCAGCAGATCTATGACATGGTCGACAAAGTCGCTGAGAACGACAGAACCAGCGTGCTGATCAACGGGGAAAGCGGCACCGGCAAGCAGGTGATCGCTCAACTCATCCATCAATTGAGTCCCCGGGCCGCCAATCCATTCCTCGAGATCAACTGCGGCGCCATTCCACGCGAGCTGCTTGAATCGGAACTCTTCGGCCACGAGCGGGGCGCCTTTACCGATGCCCGCGATTCGAAGCAGGGTCTGCTGGAACTGGCCGATAAAGGCTCCCTTTTCCTCGACGAGATCGGCGAGATGAACCTCAATGCGCAGGTGAAGCTCCTAAAAGTTCTGGACCAGATGACGTTCCGCCGAGTGGGAGGAACCCGCGACATCCGTGTAAACGTCCGAATCCTCTCGGCCACAAACCGGAATCTTGAAGAAGCGGTCAAAGAAGGGTATTTCAGAGATGACTTATACTATCGTCTTATGGTTGTCCCGATCCAACTGCCGCCCCTGCGGGAGAGGGGAGATGATGTCTTACAGATGGCCCGGCACTTTCTGACCGAGTTCTCCCAAGCCTTCAAGAAAAATTTCGTCGATCTCGCTCCGGCTACCGAACAGAAGATCCTCTCTTATCCCTGGCCGGGAAATATCCGCGAGCTGAGAAATGTCATGGAGAGAACAGTGCTCCTCGAAAACGGTGAGACGCTGGAGCCGCATCAGCTGAAGATTCAACAGACCGGCATCATCACCGATCGTGAATCACTGATTGAGTCCCTCCGGCTGATCCTCGAAGAGGGTCAGATCGCTGAAGAGGGAATCCCCTTTGAAGAACTTGTAGCCGATGTGGAGAAAGGGCTCATCTTCAAGGCCTCATACGCCACCGGTTGGAATCAAAGCCGGACCGCCGAGCTACTGAGGGTCACGCGGGATAAGCTCCGTTATCGAATGAAGCTTCATGGCATTAAGGCCTCCGAGGTCTTAAACCTGCCGGATCATCTTCACAGAGATGACGAAAAGGTGGATTCGCCGCGCTTGGCGTCTTGATCTTCTGTGCTGTCGCGGTAGACTGGCGTTGATGAAACGCGCCATCACGACATCCCTTGGAGGCCTCCGGGTTGGTCTCTTCGCCGTATTTATATGCGGTTGTGGTTATTCATTTTCCGGAAGTAGTTTACCAAGTTACATTAAGACAATCGCCATTCCGGTTTTAGAAAATCAGAGCCTCGACTACCAGGTCGCCGATGAGGTGACGCAGGCCCTCGTCGATCGGTTCATCAGCGATAACCGCCTCAAGGTCGCACCCATCTCCCAAGCCGATGCTGTTTTGCAGGGAGTCCTGAACGCCTACGAAAACAAGGTCTATGGGTACTCACGCGATGAAGCCCCGGAACAATATATCGTCATCATGAAAATTTCGCTGGCCTTGACGGATCGCGTTAAAAATCGCGAAATCTGGGCGGAAGAGAACCTGGTCGCCTCGGGCGTTTATTCACCGGGGGGGCTCATCCCCGGCGGCCCGACATCGGAAGAAGAGGCGCGGCAGAAAGCTTTGGAAGACCTTGCCAACGATGTTCTCTCACGAACCCTGGAGCAATGGTGATGGTGGGTAGCAGGTCGATTCGTCGAGGTGCATCGCGCCCCATGAAGTGGGCCGATCTGGAAGCGCGTCTGGAGAAGGGTGAAACAGCGCCGGTCTTTGCCCTGTGTGGACCGGAGATTCTCTTGGCCGATGAAGCATTACAATCAATCGGCTCCCATGTCATGGGCGCCGATTGGTCAAGAATGAATACCGAATCATTCCGAGCGCCGGAATCAACCCCAGGCCAAGTTCTACAATCCGCTATGCAGAGCGGTCTGTTTTCCGAGAAACGCCTCGTTATTTACAATCAGTGGGAGAGCGCCTCGAGGGCGCCGGATCGCGAAAAGAAAACCTGGTTGAAGTACCTTGCCGCACCCTCATCCTCAACCTGTCTTGTCCTCCGGTCGCAATTAACCACGAAGGAATTGATCCGCAAGGGAAAGTTCTTCGCCGATTCACTTCAGCAGATGGTCGTCGTTGATTTCTGGCATCTATACCCGAAGGATGCGATGCTGTGGATCCGGCGCAGGGGAGAGGCTCTGGGACTAAAACTCATGCCTGATGTGGCGAAGTTTCTGGTCGATCATATCGGCGCCGATCTCCTCTCGCTTCGGGGAGAACTCGAGAAGCTCTCGCTGCTGCTCGATTCCTCTCCGGAGAAACCCAAGGAGATCGATATGAAGGTCCTTGGGGAAATGAAGGGCAGGGGGGTTCAAGCTTCGGCCTGGGAATGTGTCCGATCCCTTGTGGAGGGAAAGACGCTTCAAGCCCTGCAGTATTTCCCTTCGGCGACGGAGGAAGACCGTCCCACCGGTCTTGTCTGGAAGATCCAATATCAGGCGGTGAGGCAAGTCTTTGAAGGGGATGTCGGATGGGGAACCCGTTTGTTACAGGATTGTTACCACTGGGAGCGGGATCTAAAATGGGGCCGTTGGCCTGGATCGCTTGACTCTGTCGCTCTCGAGATCCTCTTTCTGCGAGCGCACCGCAGACGCATGGGGAGAGCTTCGGTAAAACGAGGATTACAGTAGAGAACCAAACCAGAGGAGATATCAAAGCATGGGGAAAATCGCGGATATTAACGAAGCCGATTTCGACGCAGAGGTCATCAAGTCCAAGGCGCCCGTTATTGTCGACCTGTGGGCGGAATGGTGTGGACCGTGCCGTATCCTCGGGCCGTTGCTACAGGAGATCTCGGATGAGTTTGGCGGCCGGGTTAAATTTGTTAAAGTCAATGTCGACCACAACCAGGCTCTGGCCGGACGTTTTAATGTCATGTCGATTCCGACATTACTCTACTTCAATGGCGGGCAGCCGGTGGGGCAGACGGTAGGGGCCCTGCCGAAGAACGACATCCTGGCTAAGATCGAGGATTTTTTTAAGATTACCCTTTAAGTGTTCTGAGGTCGGAAGAGGGATAAAAGGGTATAAAAAAGCGGCGGGCCCGGCATGAAGCCTAGGCCCGCCACGCCAATCATATATCGGACAAGGCCAACTGAACTGTCCGACCTTTCAAGGTGACCTCACCACATGTGCCGCCGGGAGACCCGCAATTTGGCTCGCCGATTTTGTTGGGCCAGCGACCCTCCAATCTCTCGAACACTGCAGAAAGGCCAACCGAATCAGGATTGGGTTGCGGTGCAAGCTTCTCAATCCTTCAGACGTATTGAATTGCAAGTCCTGGGCCAAGATCGGGCTTATTGATGAGCCCATAATTCGTTAAAATTCCAGTCATTTAACCGTTTATCTATCAACAGTATAACTGTTTCTACTCCAACGGCTCGAAGAAGATGGCTCATTAACGAGGGATGAGCCCATGCCGGTTTTATGCATCTTGCATCGACGTGCTTCTGATTTTGCAATATTCAGATCGATGCAAAGGCCCTCAGACTTGTGGATGAGGTGCTTAGATTCAAGCGGGGAAGAGGGTTCAGGAATCAGAATCAGAAGAGATGCGGTTCAGATTGAGGTCGAAAGCCAATAACTCAACATAATGGATCTTCTACGACACACCCTAATGGAGACCCTTTTCAGGCGTGACTCTAAAATCAATCTCTTTCATAATGGCCAGTTGGCTTCATCGAATGACCGGATCGATTGACCGGTCGGTGATCTGAGCCTTCAATGAAACGGACTCAAATTGGGGGTCCATTTGCCCCTTTAGCCCAGTCTCCGGAAGGAAAATATGATGCCTTTTCGGCCTTCCTCGATCTCCGGTTTTTTCATCCGCGTGACCTTCAGCGCGGCTCTGCTTGCCGGCAGTCTTCCCGCCATCGGCGCCGGAACCTCTGAAGTCGCTTCGGCCATAAGGAAGGATATCCTGCCCAACGGGATGAAAGTTCTTTATGTGCCATCCCATAACGCGCCGATTATCGCCTCGGTTGTCGTGATCCAGGCCGGCTCAATTTATGAAACGCCGGCGCTCTCGGGCGCCAGCCATTTTCTCGAACATCTCTTATTCAATGGTACGGAAACGATGTCCCAAGATGAGCTCTACGATGCAACCGATCGCATCGGCGCCTACAGCAACGCCACGACCGGCCAGATTCAGACGACCTTTATGATGGTGACGCCGCGCAAAAATCTGTCGGAAGCCTTACGAATACAAAAGGAAATGTTATATCACTCGATTTTGCCCGCGGAAAAGCTCGAAAAGGAACGCGGCATCATCCTTGAGGAGTTGGCAAAAGATAAAGCGACGGAGAGCTATGATGTCGAGCGTTTTCTTAAAGATTCCCTCTATCCAACAACATCATATGGTCTTCCGGTTCTTGGCACCAGTCTGACCATCGAACAACTTACCCGCGATCAGATCTGGGATTACTACAAACAACATTATATTCCTCAGACGACAACCGTTATGATCATCGGCGATTTCGACCCGGAGACGGCCCCCGATAGTGTCACCGCCATTCTCGGATCCGAACCGCCGGTTCCCTTCGTTCCGTCGCCTTCTCCCCTGCCGGAAAGCGTGGTAGGGCGGAAGGTGATCCATTTCAACCGGGAGATGAGCCGAGGGCATCTGACGATCGCCTTCTCCGGTCCATCGGTGAATGATCCCGACCGGCTGGCGGTTGAGGCCGGTATCGGTTTACTGGCTGGTGGCAGCGCCACACCGGTCGGGCAGGCTCTTGAAGCCTTGTATCCGGCCGGTATCTTATCGTTCGGAACCTATCTACGCGAGATGCCCGGCGCCGGACGCATTGAGGTTTCGGTCGAATATGATAAATCACTGAGCGGCGACACCATACTCGAATCGCTGCTTGAACTTCTCCCCCGCGCCGATATCCAGACCCTCGTCCCGGCCGCCTTCGCCGGTTGGCAAACAGATCAAAGGACACAAGAGTTCTTTCAGCGGGAGCGTCCCCATTTTTATGGGATGCTGCGTGCTCCGACCTGTGCCGTAAAAGGCGCATGGGCGGTTGCGGAGAGTCCTGAGCAAATTCGATCTTTGACATGGGCGCATGTACAAAGTGCGACATCCGGCCTCTTTAGCGGCGACTTCTGGGCGGCTATTGTGGAACCGGGAGTCGCTGACACGGCTCAATCCGGCGCCTTTGAATCAAATGTGCATCAATACGCTCTCGATAACGGCCTGCGGATCGCCGTTCTTCAAAGAAGGGAAAGCCCCGTCCTCGCTCTGCATCTCTTGACATTGGGACGCGCCGAATTGGAACCGCCCGGACGTGACGGGCTGACCGAACTTGTGCACGGAATGCTCGAAGAAGGGGTCAACGGCGGTGATGCGCAGGAGTTCCAGCAGCGTCTTAGCGAGATCGGCGGTGAGTTGAAGGTGGTTGATATCCCCTACATCCCCTTTGACGACTCCGATACGCGGCCGGATTACGCCTATCTCCGATTGCAATCGCTGGATGAGTTCGGCCCCAAAGCCTTCCGTCTCTTTGGTGATATCCTGAGGCATCCCACCTTCAGCGAGGAAGCCTTTAACAGCAGCCAAGCGGCCCTCATGGCGCGGGCGGCACGGGACAGCCGCAGCGCCGCTCAGCGCGCGACACAGACATTGGACAATCTTCTCTATGGCTCCTCCCCCGCCGGGCGGCAGCCTTTTGGTTCGACGGCCACTTTGCAATCGGCGACCTATGAGGAAGCCAAGGCGCATTGGGAACGCCTCTCTGATCCCGCCCGATCCTTCCTCTCCATCGCCACGGCGGAAGATCCTGAAACGATTCTCCACTGGATCGTGACCGAGTTGTATCCTGGAAGCCATGTTAAAGACGGTGACCCGGGCGCCATCATGAACGGCGGCCCGGCCACCCTTGAAATATTTTGGGATGCGGCCGGAGATGTTGTTGAGAACCGCTTTAACGAACTTCTCCAAAGCCCCAATCCGCTGATGACTCTTCCTTGGGGCCGGCCGACAGAACCGAATCCCGACCATCTCCGCATGGTCGTCGACTCGCTCGGCGCCGAGCGGGGTTATGTGCTCATCGCCGCCCTCCTCACCGGTATTCCTGATGAGGAGCGGTATCTCTATACCGCATGGAACACCTGGGTCTCCGATCGTCTCGCCTTTGTTTTGCGGGAGGAGATGGGGATGGCCTATGGCATCGGCTCCTCACTGGCCTGGCTTGGCAAGGGCAGGGCGCTCTGGATCGCCTCGGCTGGAACACGGCAACAGAACCTTGAGGCAATGACGAAGGGACTCCTGGCCGGTCCGCAGCTCGGCCTCACCGATCCACCGACGATGGATGATCTTGAGAAGGCGGTTGCCGGGCGCTACGGGTATCAATTGATGCGCCGCGGCACGAGTCTCAAGCGGACGATGTTCGTCGCCACTTCCATTCTCTACGGCAAAGAACCGACATGGGATGAGGAGGAGTTGGAACGTTTCGGCCAAGCCGATCCTGAGCGGGTGAAACAACTAGCTGAAGAGATCGCCGGCCGCAAACTGCCGACGCTTGTTGTCATTGTTGAGTAACCCGCGGTTCAATCGCGGAAATTCTGTTGTTGTCCCTTCCACCGGCGCAGTAATCCACGGCGGAGTCTGGCGATCGCCACCTCCTTGGCTTTCGCCTCAACCTCCACGGTCATTTTGATCCCCTGCCACAAGAGCGGATAATCCCGCAATTGTATAAAGTCATGATGCCGGAAAGGCTGCGCCCCCTTCCAGCCATCCCGCGGACTTGAAATGTGCATGAGCGGCTCACGCCTCCAAGTGCGGAGTGCTTCGTAGGTCGCCTCTTCAATGGATAAACCGTCCGGATTGCAGCGATGGTGGTGCACGTCATAGACAAGCGGTATTTTTACCGCCTTGCACACGGGGAATAGATCAACCGGTGTAAAGATCCGATCGTCATTCTCAAGAGTCAATCGCCGCCGTATCGCGGCCGGCAGCCGCCTCAGATTCATCGTCAATCGCCGCAGCGCCGCCGTTTTATCCCCATAGGCTCCGCCACCATGAATATTGATCACATCGGCGCCGATCCATCCGGCCACCTCGGTTTGATATTCCAGTTCAGCGATCGAATTTGCGACGACCGATTCATCCGGGGATCCCGGCACGATAAATTGATCGGGATGAAAGGTCGCTCGCAGTCCATGCCGCTTTCTGATACGGCCGCAGTTCCTGAATTGGGAGACAATGATATCCCCGTTCGGTAAATCCGTCATTGTATAACCGAACTGTGGATGGGTTTTCAGCGGAAGGATCCGGCTGCTGACGCGAAAGGAACCGATCTGATGGGTGGCGCAATATTCCAACGCCGCCGCCAAAGACTCTGCGTTGTGACGGCAGATATCTGAGATTATTCGGAGGCGTTCCGTATGTTTCAGCCGGCCGGCCAGCGCCGCCGTGATCGTTTTAAAATGAATAGATTGATCTTGAAAGAGGCAGCAGAGCCCAAGCCGGTTTTTAAGCACGGTGATCCCTTTGATTCATCCTTCACAAACGGCTCCCGGCCCGAGCCGTACCTATGACGAAGGAGCGGCCTTAAGCCGCTCCCCCTTCACAATCTTTGGAATACTCTTTGCAGCCCCCCCTCGCGCCCGCGGCCTACATCTTGGCCTCGATCTCAGCGATCGTCATCTGAATCTCTGCGACCCGGTTGCGCGAGATCTTTTCCGCCATCGTCTCGGCTCTTTTGTACAAAGTGAGAGCGCGGGTCAGGTCACCGGTCTCTCGCGCCGTTCGTCCGGCGTTCATGAGATTGGTCAGCGCATTATCCGAGACCTCTTCCCCGACGATCTCCTCATAAATACGGGAGGCTTCCATCTTTTGACCGAGGGCCTCATAGGTGCTGGCAAGGCCCTTGCGGATCCCCGCCTTCAGGGTCGGATCTTCAACCCGGCTCAACGCCTCTTCAAAAGCGACACGCGCCCCTTCGGGATTCTGAAGGGCCAATTCGACATCGCCCAGCAGGGTATAGGCTTCACCCGCCGCCTGCGTCTGGCCGTACTGGGAGATTATGCTTTCCAAACCAGTCCGCGCTCTGCCCCACTGGCCTGTGGCGACTTCCGCCCGGGATTGGACTAACTCGGCGCCCGCATTGATTTCCGCCACCCGGCGGCCGTGCACAATGAGCAGAACAACGACCGCGATAACGACAATGGCGCCCACGCCGAGAGCCAGCCATCGTCCGTAATCGCGGCCGAAAGATAGTCCCTTTTGAATAACATCCATCACGGGATCTTCCCGCAATTCCTGTTTTGTCATCCTCGGTGGTGTCACCGTTTCTCCCCCCCTAGTTTGCGGCCTTCAACTCCTGCAGCAACAGCGTCGCATCAATGGTCGCGGCGCCCCACTCTTGTGCCCATGCATCGTACCTTTTCGTGAAACCTTCATTTGCAACAACATCCAAGAACTTGCCGGTTCGCTTGTTCGAATACCATTCCGCACCGGCATCCTCGATGATCTTCTTGCGCATATATGGCTCTATCGCCGCAGCCATCAGCCTTCCGCCTGACAGAAAGCGATCATTTGAAAGAAGATAAAAGGCCTCTTCGTTTCCGGTTTGAATAATCTTGGTCGCTTCCTCCATCTGTTGCGTATATTCCTTCATAGATGTCTTCGTATCTTGATGGATTTTCAGCTGGAAGAGATACATCCCGGCGGCTTCCCTCAACTCATAGAGGCGCATGAAACGCATCGCCTCTTGATAATCAGCCATTTGACTCTCTTTGAGATGGAGATTCTTGTTAATCCAAGCCGGCTCATTCATCAAGCTTATCATGAAATCACCGAAAACCATCGACATGATCGGAAGACCGAGATAACGATCCTCAAACGGCAACTTGTTATTGATGTCATAGTAGTAGAGCGCCTCGCCCATCTTGCGCATATAGGCTCGGTAATCATCGACACCCCCGTCGGGGATCATCGTGATTCGTGTATTGCGGTCGTTCTCAATTGAGAAAGTATGAGCTTGGGGATCCTTCCCCTCGCGGTCTTTGAAATCGGTTCTGAGATACTTCTTGTCATTCAACTTGAATCCGATATGACCCATGGCGTCACTTACCATGCTTTCGAGATTATTAACCGGGAAGACATCATCAAGATGAGGCTGAGCGAGGAGATAAGGTGCATCAAAAGCCCTGACCCGCTTCAGCTCCATCCCCAGAACCTTCTGGCTCATCGTTTCCATCAGCGCCGTGTACTCGGCGTCGGTTCCCTCAAGAATCGCTTTGGCCAGGGCTGTCATCCCGTCACGATCCCAGCCATGCGCCTCCGCGATAAAGTCATAATAGTTATCAATGCCGAGGGGCTTGCTGTATTCATCCAGATCAATCTCGACATTGAGTAGATAAACATTAGCGTTTGTTATCAGTTCCTTGCCGGCAAGATAGAGAATACGACGCTCACTCTGATCCGGCGTCTGGCGGAGAGTCTCCCAAAAACGGCGGAAGATCAGGTCTTTATCACCGACCGTGATGCTGGCGTTTTTGACGTAGTCGAGATAATTGTCAAGTGTCGGCGCGACACTGGCCCAGATGGTTTGTTCCTTGAGGAAGTTCAATGTTTTCTGCTGGCGGGCCCTTTCAGCTGGATCCGTCACCTTTGCAACCAGTCCGGCGACCTGTTGAACCTTGACCGTTCCTAAAAGATAGGCGTAATCACGATGGACCCGATCCATCTGGGATTTCCCGCCCATTCCGAGAGCTTCGTACCAAGCGCCCTCTACCTTCGAGGCCAGCTCCTCACATTTCTCGCGGATTCGGTCGATCTCCTCGGCCGAAACCGAGCCCACCATGGCGAGCAGCAAGCCCAATGCCAGAAACGTCATTCCGATACGCCGCATCTTTCCGACGCCATTCATAATCTACCTCTCCTTGCCGTCATGAAGCGACTCGCCGTCCCCTTTTCTCAGCGGCCCCGGCTTCCAGATCGCCGCAGGTTGCGCAGAGAAAGCCACCCTCAAAAGGAACAACGAATCCACCCGTCTCTTTACGGCATTCAACGCACAGGGTACTCCGCCAATCGGTACCGCTATGATCGGCTACAAGCCAGGATTGAACACCACGAACTTTCCTCTTATCTTTGCTTTTGCTTCGAACAGCCACCCGCATCGCCTGCAAACCCCAGCGAGGGCGGTACAAGACGCCGACGGCACTCAATCGTACAATGGTGCGCGGTTTCAAGTACTCCGTCGCCTCTTGGATTCTCCGTTTCCAGTCGAGTTGGAGCAGCCGTATCTTTTCCTCTCGCTCCGCTATCGTCAGTTGATTTCGGCGATTTCCCTTTCGCACCTCTTCAATCAACTGCCGGTAGTAATTCTCAATGTTGCCAATCTCGTCCTTGAGTTCCAATTCATGCCGGTACTTTGTTTTTAGTACCCTCTTTCTCAATCTTTGATCCAAAATAGATAAGCCCCACTTTAGCAGCGGCTTCATATCGGGCACCGGTAGAACCAATCTTTCGTTTGCGGGCTCAGCGCTCCCCTTTTCCCAGTTTTTTATCTCAGCTATTCCGTCGCCGATATGTTCGCCCGTCCAGGGATCCAGAAGGAAAGTCTCGAGATCATCAGGCGCTTCCATCGTGGAATTCTGGATAATGTAGGCCATATAAATGAGCGGGCTGAAGATCGCCTGCGGATCGGACCAACTCCATCCCTCTTCCAAATCGGGGGCTCGATTTTTGGAGGGACTGCGCCCCTTCTTTCGCGGCAGTGTTTCATAGCGGATAGAGTACCGCGCCCGGATCCGGCAAAGCTGGAATAGGTTCTCCAAGAAGGGATGGCCGATCGTCATTAATTCCGATTCCGGTTCCTTTTGATGAGCCTTTTGTGTAAAAGAGAGCAGTATCTTATTAGAGTGCCATTGGAGCGGCAAATCCTTCGGTAGTTTCACCTCGAGGAGCTGATCGCCTCGGCTCTTAATCTTGGCGCCCTGCTCCTCAAGAAATATCTCGACAAATGTTTTCAATTGAGAGGCTTTCACTGCGTGCTCCTTTCAATCAATTCGCCTCTCTGCATGTCGAATATCTCTTCATCGCAGTTGCGGACATGTTCATAGCGCTTCTGCGCCATGATTAATTCATCGCCAAGGCGGTCGAAGGCTATTTCACGCTCTTTCTGTTCGCGTGTATGGGCCCAGATCTCAAAGACCCGGTTTTCAAAGGCCTGTTCGTGATCCCAGTGGCCCAGCACCATCTCCATCTCACCAATCACCAGTTCAAACATATTAACCTTGCGGTGCAAAATCCAAAGGACATGCGATTCAACGGTATCCTGCGCCGCTAGGTTATACACTGTGACATCCTTTTTTTGACCCAGGCGGTGAACCCGCCCGATCCGCTGCTCGAGCCGCATGGGGTTCCATGGCAAATCATAGTTAACGACAATATTTGCAAACTGAAGGTTCCGCCCTTCGCCTCCCGACTCTGTGCTCAGAAGGATCGGGGCCTTTCCTTTGAACGATTCAACGGCGGCATCTTTATTTTTCGGTGAGAGCCCCCCATGGAAGATGGCCGGATTCACGCCGCGCTCCTTCAATTCCTTCTCGATGAAATGCAGGGTCCGCCGGAATTGTGTAAATAGGAGGATCTTTTCTTTCTTTTTAATCAGCTGATCCTCAATGATCTCCCATAACTTCTCAAACTTATTATGAATCTTTACCGACTCGGCCAGCTCCGCCAGCTCGCTGATCCGCCGCTGGTGCTGCGGCAACCGTTTTGCCCGCTGGACAAGCCGCAATGTTCCCGCGGCGGCGGCTGTTGATGAGCCGATCTCTTTCTGCAATACGATAAGGAAGAAGTGCCAGCGACGGAAATCATCATCCTCGGAATCGGTCGCGAGATCGTAGATGAAGTCGGAGACGCCTTCATAGAGCAGCTTCTCTTCCCGTGACAATTCCAGCGGCACCGATAGGATCTCCCGCTTGGGAAAAGTCAAATTCGTCTGGCTGCGCGTGGTGCGAATCATGACATCCGACAAAAGACGCGACAGCTCCCGCGTATTCTTTGGAAGCCGTTTATCGCCGCGGACCATGAACTTTTTGCGGAAAGCGCGATATGTACCCAGTGTTCCCGGACGCAGCAGTGTCACGAGATTATATAACTCGCGCAGATCGTTCTGCACCGGTGTCGCCGTAACAAGCAGCACATACTTCAGCGACAGCGACTCGATGAACTTCCAAGCCTGCGTCAAATGGTTTCGAAGCCGGTGGGCTTCATCGACGACGAGCAGATCAAAATTCTGTTCACGAATCGCATTACGATTCCGCGCGCCTTTCGCCGTGTCGAGCGAGGCCAGCAAAAAGGGATGGTCGCCCCAGTTGTCACCCCGCGAGAAGATGCGGAACGGTAGATCAAATTTGTGTTCCAGCTCCTGCCGCCACTGCGTCAGCAAAGAAACAGGAACGAGAACCAAGGCGCGGCGCACCAGTCCGCGCAGGACAAGCTCTTTGAGAACCAGCCCGGTCTCGACGGTTTTGCCCAGCCCGACCTCATCGGCCAAGAGGGCCCGCCCCTTCATATGCCGCAGAACCCGCAGACAGGCCTTGATCTGATAATCGTAATGATCGACATCCTTCGAGGCGCCGAGGGCGAGCAGGGTATCAAACCCCTTTGACAAGGCCAGCCGCTCACCCTGGTGATGCAGCACGAAACAGCGCTGGCTTGTCACTTCCTGCTTTTTAAGATCGAGCACCCACTCGAGGCTTTCTTCATCAAGATCGACAAATTCGCGCGAGGCAAACTCAAAGAATGGTTCTTTAACTTTTGCGACGGCCGTATTTTTCGTCGTTTTCTTCTTTTCAGATTTTGACTCTTTTTCGGCGGGGACAACGGCATCAGCCGTCTCCGCCTTGCCATCCGTTCCCGGGACACGGAGCTGCGGATGGATCGAGGTGACCTTGCGGACCGTGTCGCCAAAAGCAACCTCTAAAATATCGAAAAAGGGTCTTGAGCGCACTTCAACAACGAGACCCTCACCGAAAAGCTCGTGAAAGACCTTGTCACCGACTTTGTAACGTACAACTTCTTTGGTCATAACATCCTTGCCCACATCAATCCTCAAACAGTGAGTCTATTTCGAACAAACTAATTCGTATATCTACTTTGTATAATAATGCAAACCGATGGCCACCTCGCCCGACCCCGTCAGCGTCGGCTCGGAACGGTACCCGTAGGCCCTTATGCTGAAATCGATCGCCGCGCGGCGTCCGACAAAGTACTCAATCCCACCCCCCACGCTGATCACGAGATCCTCGCCGGGGAATATGTCCTGTTCGAGTTCCCGTCCGCTCACCGGCTCTTTGGTGATCTCCCGGATGACCGGGCGGAAAAGCCCCGCGCCGAAAACGATATATCTCGACGTCCGCGTCGGGCGATGGAAATAGAGGTAATAATCCAGCATGTAAAGTGTCATCTGCAGCTGTTTGGGATACGCGCTGCCAAGCCCGCTCTTGCGGCGATAGCGCTGATCCTCGAGCGACAGTCCGAAAGCGCGATTGCGGGCTGTGCTGTACTTCAGCCGGATCGCGATCCCCTCGCCGGACTCAAAAAGCTTCGGCCAGGCGCCGAAGACGACATCCTCAGGCAGCTCTTCCGTCTGGCCATTGATCATTCCGTACTGCAGCTGAAAACCAAGGCTGATGGTGTTGCGGGGCTGTTCATAGGCCAGCGCTGCGGGAAGCCAAAGATGAAACACGGCAGCCGCAACGACCGCCACGAGACTCGGCAACACCGGTCTGGAGATGGTATCATATCTCTTCATCTGAATCCGTCTTCTCCAACCCCGCGATCTCTCGATCACGTACCTACTTTAACATTCGCCTTGACCGGCGCCTTCGCTATCATCCCTTCCCGCGCTCCAACCTGCGCCCGGGGATGAGCCTGTCGATAGGCCTGCCTTAAGCGATCTCTCTCGACTGCCGTGTAAATCTCGGTTGTAGAGATCTTGGCGTGTCCCAAGTACTCCTGCACCACACGCAATCCAGCGCCGCCATCGAGCAAATGCGTGGCAGAGGAATGGCGCAGAACATGCGGATGGATCCCGTTGGGATCCAATCCGGCCTTCAAGGCCAGCTCCCGCAGGATCCTCCAGAAACCGGATCGTCCCAGCGGCCGGCCTTTGGCGTTTAAGAAAATGGCACCGGGATCCCGCTGGTTCTTCAGCAGACCCGGGCGACCCTCCTCGAGATAGGCGGTCAGGGCCTCCTCCGCCGGACGCCCGACAGGGACGACCCTTTCTCGGGAACCTTTCCCTAAAACCCGCAACCAAAGGCCATCTTCCGCACGAATGATGGAGGATTTATCCAATCCGACAAGCTCGGTTACGCGTAATGCCGCCCCATACCCTATCTCAATCAGGGCGACATTGCGAGTGTCCAATCGCCCGCCGGAGGCCGCGGCTGCCAATATCTGCTCGATCTCATCCCGGCTCAGAATGCGCGGCAAGGGCCGCAAAACCTTCTGGCCACGCAACTCCAGGGTCGGGTCATCTTCCCGATACCCCTCGCGACAGAGATATTTATGGAAGGCCCGCAATGAGGATGATGCCCGCGCCACCGTCGACGAAGCCCGTCCCTCCCCTCTCAAGCAATTCAAATACCTTACCACGTCCGATTCCTGAGAACAGCATGGATTCTTCTTTTCTTTCTCTTCCAGGTACCGGAAGTAGCTCTCGAGATCAGCCCGATAGGCCTCGACCGTGCGTGGTGAGGATCGGCGCACCAGCCGCAACTCTTCCAGATACGGTTCCAAAAGGTTCATCCGGTCACTTCCTGTGCCGACAACTTCAAAACCCTGTGCTCTCCGCTTTGATGCCGTCCCTGCCAAGACACTTAAAGTAATTACTCAGCCGAATTCTCTAGTCCTTTCAGTTCTTCATGGATACGCCGCGCCAGCTGTGGGCCGATCCCAGGGACATCCGTCAACTCTTCCGGCGTAGCATTTTTCAGCCTCTCCGGACTGCCAAAAGCCGCCAGGAGCGCTACTTTGCGTGAATGGCCGATTCCGGAAATCGAGTCTAATGACGAAGCCCTCAGGACGGAACCCCGCAGCCGTCGATGATAGCTGATTGCAAAACGATGCGCCTCGTCGCGGACCCGCTGAAGCAGTTTAAGGGCCGCAGAAGACCTGGGCAAACGGCGGATTTCCAAACCCCGCGGACCGACAATCTCCTCATGCCGCTTCGCCAGACCAATCACCGGAATCTCTTCAAAGCCTTTGGAACGCAGGGTCTTACGAGCGATCGAAACCTGCCCCCGCCCCCCATCAACCAGGATGAGGTCGGGCAGCGCCTCGTTCTTCTCAGATGCCCGATCCAACCGCCGTCCCAAAACCTCCGCCATCATGGCAAAGTCATCCGGCCCTTCTACATCCCGAATTCTATATCGCCGGTAGCCAGCTTTCAAGGGGGCCCCATCGACGAAGGTGACCCGCGACCCGACCGCATGGACCCCCTGTATATTGGAAATATCGTACCCCTCCACACGATAGGGGGGATTTTTCAGGCCGAGCGCCTTCTGCAGCTCATAGACGGCCGGATCGACCCGGCGCGTGCGCTTCTGCGCCATAAGCTCCTTTTCTTCCAGCGTGAGGGCGGCATTCTCTTCAGCGATCTTTGAAAGACCGAGCCAGCGGCTTCCCCTGGCAAGACGGATGGTGACCCGCCGCCCGGCCAGCGACGACAACCAATCCTCCAGCGCTTTCCGGTCCGGCGGATTTTCTGTGGTGATGATCCGCGGCGGTATTTTGATCCGATCAGTATAGAACTGCGTGATGAAGGCCTCGAGGACCTCTTGCGGCGTCCGCCCTGCTCCCCCTTTCATCTCGCGCTGTTCGCGGCCGAGAACCCGGCCCTCCCGCTCAGAAAGCACAACAACCGCGGCGCGCTCACCGCGGTGCGCCAGTCCGACGACATCAGCATCCCAGATCTCTCCGCGAAGCATATTCTGCTGCCGGCTCATTTCTTCGATGCCGCGGATGAGATCGCGGCAGCGCGCCGCCTCTTCGTACTGCCAGGCCGCGGTCGCCTGAGACATTTTCGCTTCGAGTTCGCGGATGACATCCTGTCCCTTCCCCCCAAAGACGAGGAGCAGGCGGTTGGTCATCGCCTGGTAATCTTCTGCGGTAATCCGGCGCGTGCAAGGCGCGGGGCACTTTCCCATATGGTACTCAAGGCATTCGCGCTCATCGCGCGCAAGGCGCCTGTCGGTGCAGTTCCGCAGCGGAAAGATGGATCGCAGGAGCTTGAGAAAGGCCCGCAGCGATTTGACTTTTGTATAAGGACCGAAGTAGGCCGACCCATCGCGAACAAGCGAGCGGGTCACGACGATCGCCGGAAAGGGGTGCCCGGTCGTGATCTTAATATGAGGATAGCGCTTGTCGTCCTTGAGCTGAATGTTGTAAGGCGGCTGTTCCTTCTTGACGCAGTTTGCCTCGAGGATCAGCGCTTCGGATTCGGAGGAAACGACGACATAGTCGAAGTTGCAGATCTGAGCCTTCATCTGCTCGATGCGCGGGTCGTTGTCAGCCGGCCTGAAATAGCTGCGCACCCGGTTGGCCAGATTCTTGGCCTTGCCCACGTAGAGAAGCTTATTCCGAGCATCCCGAAGATAGTAAACCCCCGGCTGGCGCGGCAGCAGCGCCAGCCTCTTCTTAAGGTTTTTTTCGGTCTCGGCATCCCTCATAACCGGTTAAGAATCCATGAAATGGGGGAGATTGTCCAGTTGTGTGGGTTTTAGGGGCGCAATGGGGCGGATGGGGGCAGTTTCGGCCGCTTCGCCTGCTTGAGCCGCAATGCCTCTTTCGGCCGCTTGCCTCTTTACAACCGCAGCGCCAGCCCGGAGCCCCTGGGGAGCGTCCGGTAGAGAATCACCGCGTCCTGGGCGTCCATCTCGAGAATGACCCACCGCTCCCCCGGGTGAAACCAGGCTTCGACGCGTCTGCCGACCTTCTTCCAATAGCAGCTCCACTTGGAATTCAGGGAGCCGTCAGATCGGCTGAGGACATGGATACGGAGCTTCCGCTCATACAGGAGACAAAAGGAGACGCTGCGGTGGGGCGGCTCCACGCTGCCCCGGCGCGCCGCCTCGGCCAGGATCTCAATATTCGAAACGTCTAATGCCGGCGGATCCTCCGTCAAATTCCCCATTTTGTTTAACAGCTGAAAGGGCGCGGCGAGAGACTCCCGCAGGGCCGCCTGTCTCCGGTCCCTCTCAGCACCCCGGTTCAAGTAGCCCTTCCGAATGAGGCCGGCGCGCACCGGAATGCCCTCAATCTCGAGGACTGCGGTTCCCGCGGGAATGTCCAGCGCGAGATTGATCCCCTGCCGCAGGGCGAGCTTGTGACGCGCCTCCAGGAAACGAATCTCTGAAAGAAGCTCCGCACCCTTGCTGACGAGGGAATCCCCTTCCGACGCGGAAGCATCGGAAGCCGGAGCGCGCGACAGAGCGCCGAGGAGCATCAGTAGAGTCACGGACCCGGCCAGCGTTCTGCGGAAACAATGCGTGAGTCTCATGGGGCACCTAGTAAATTAAAACGGATGTCCCGACACGGGAGGACTTATAGACGATCTCCAGATCGGCGTCACCCAGCCGGATACAGCCGTGCGTTACGGGGAGGCCGAGGAGCCTTTTGTACAACGTGCCGTGAATGAAATATCCGTCGCCGAAGGCCATGGCGAAACGTCCCAAGGAGCCGCCTTCGATCCGCTCGGATGATTGGCGGGAAGGGATCGGCTTATTCTCCTCAATGAAAGCCCAGTCGGGTTTGACCCACACGGGATTTGCCTGCTTTGCTAGGATCTGGAACCGCCCCCGCGGCGTTTTGAAATGCCATTTCTGATCACCGGGGCCCTCCAGGCGCTGGAAGGATCCCGTGGAACACACCGCATCGAGGAGCACCTCGTTGCCGTTTTTCAGGAAGAAGCGATTCTCCAATGTGTTAATCACGATGTAAGGATCCTTCGGAATCTTGCCTTCGAGGCGCTGCGCCAGGGAGTCTCTTTTCCTGGAAAGACTCTTGATTTCCCCGGCAAGCGACCCGCCGGCCGGCGAAGCGAAGATTTCCTCCGGCGTTAGCGGCCTCCATGGCGCGGTCGTCGTCGCGAAAACCGCCAGAAAAGCCGACACCAACACGACGGCCGCCAAGACGAAGAGCGAGCCATGGAGAACGCTCCTGTTGAGCACTCTATCGAGCACGCTCCAATTGAGCACCCCATCGAGCGCCCTCTCAAGCACGCGCTTTGCACTAATTTTTGACATCGCTGGCGTGGGTTCCCACGATAGCAACCTGTGTTCCCACCGGCACCCGATCGAAAAGATCATCCATGTCGGAGTCCTCCAGGGCGATGCATCCTTCCGTCCAGTCGACACCGCGGCCGCCGTGGCCGTGGATCTCGATCAGTCCACCGATATTGGTCCGCGGGGATATCCGCCCATCCAGAACGGCCTGTTGAAATCTCTCGCGGTCACCCTCATTCGGATAATCGAGCCGCAGGGCTTTGTGAAACCGCGTCTTTTCGGGACCGAGTTTCAAGACGATGCGGTAGATCCCCTCCGGGGTCATCTGATCCCCTTGGTGCATCTTATCCCCCATCCATTGCCGGCCCAGGTCGACCTTGTACTTTTGGATCCTCTTCCCCCGCACGTAGAGATCGCAGGCATGGTCGAGCTTCCGGACGATGAGGACGGGTTGACCTGTCTGTCGTGACCAATCAAGCGTCTCCCGCGCCCAAAATTCCCAGTCATCGGAAGACTTCAGATATCGGTCGAGCCGGCCCTGGATCTGCTCTTCAATCCAGGAAACGCTGTCTGAGACAATTTGTGATTTAAGGATCGATTCTTCATACATTTCCCGGTCAAGGAGCCAATCACTCTCCTCAAGCAGGATATCGAGTCGTCCCAGCAATCGGCGCGTATCCGGCCGGGCCGGATGTTGCGCGAGAAGTTCTCGCGCTTGGGACAAGGCCCCCGCCGCGCTCATGATTCTCTCCATCGCGAGCAGGGTCAGCGAGTCCTGCGCCGCCCGCGTGACGGATTCTGCTTCCGCCGCCTTGAGCGCAGCGCCTTCAATCGTTCGGAGAGCCGGTGTAAAGTCACGCAAGAAGTAGAGACGCCGCCCCTGTCGTTTCATTCTTTCGCCGGCGACTTGGAGGGAATCCTCAGACGCCTCGAGGAGTCCGGCGGCATACTGCTCAGCGCCCGACTCCCTGGCCCTCTGACAGGCGTCCTGCACCGCCCAAAGCGCTTTCAGAGGGGGCATCGGCCGCTTGATGTAGAGAATCACGGCGGCCAACGCCGCGCAAAATAGCAGCCCGGAGATGCGAAGAATGATCTTGCCGGTGCGGTGACTCATGAATCCTCACCGCCCGGATCCCATGCGAGGGATCCGGGCGACTTGGTGACTTTCAGTTTATGTCAGTTAGGGCTTTTTCGTTCCGGATGTCTGTTGAATAGCCATGGCGGCGCGAATCTCATCGGAAATGCCGCCGGCCTTTGTCAACACCACCATCGCATTCGACTTGGCGCTCATAAAATTTCCATCATCGTAGGCCGCTTGGGCTTCCTCCAAGCTCGGCGCGAGGGCATTCAGGTCGGCCTTCATGAGTTCAATGTCGGCGCGATTCCCCTTGCCGACCGGCGCATTGACCAGAAGATCGCGGCTCGCATTGAGGGCCTGTTCCGCTTCAAAGATCATCGCCAGGGCTTCTTCTTTTGTACGTTCCTTGGCGATGCCGGCGCTTTCCCGAGCAGCTGAGGCGAGTGAACAGGATTCGGCTAATAGGTCACGCGCATGGTCGTATTTCCTGGTCAATGAGAATTTGGAATCCTGCTCGGATATCAATCGCTGCGCAACTTCGAGCGACTCCCGGGCCGCGCTGTACTCCCGGTAGGCATAATCCTCCGCTTCCGCCTCGCGGGCTGTGGCAAGGCTCTCTTGCGCCGCTAAAAGCTCGGTATCCGGCGCCTTGCTACATGAGGTCGCCAGGCCAAGGGCCAGCAGACAAGCCCCAAGAACCAATGATCTTTTTACTAAAACCAACGTCTTCATGGCACCCAACTCCTTCTCCATACCATGGAGTTACATCACTCCAAGGAGGAACCCGCGGCAGCCACGGCTGTGCGGGTAAACCCCCGGTGGCACCGCGCCGGAACGGAGCCCTTCAAAGGGCTATGGAAAGAGCCCTCCCGGGGGAGGGCCTCCATAAGGGAACCGTTTGTCATTTTTTCGATTCCGCCAATATCTATAATACAGGGATTCCCGGCGGATTCAAGATTTTCAACATATTTTTGTATAAAAATGAACATTTTATGCGCCGCCCAACATCCCCAAACCCCCTGGGCGATCAAGCTGCACGGCCTGCAAGATGATGTTTTCAGAGGATGTGCCCCCGGCAGGACTCGAACCTGCGGCCTACGGTTTAGGAAACCGTCGCTCTATCCACCTGAGCTACGAGGGCGTAATGACTTACAGAGACGGGATTCGTCTCTTCTACCGTTTCTTCTACCGAATATACCCTTAAGGCCTCTCGTCTCACAATATCAACAGCGGTCCCGTGATACCTTTTTAGCTGGGGAGCGAGACCGGCCCCCAAATCCCCATGCCCGTACACTCGATCTTGTGTTAAGCTTCTAGCAATCGGAAGTGAAATCAAGGTCTTAGGAGATCGACTGTTTCCAGTTCAAGTACGCTCCGGCAGACCGACACACTGTGAATATCCAATGATCTGTGCCATTGATTTTCGGCACTTAAAAGGAATGAAGTCTCTAAAATGATCCGGTCTGGGATACGAATTGGAGCTACGATTCTCTTGGTTCTTGCTTGGACACCATCCCAATCTCTTGTCCAAGAAGGGCCTCACTTGATCGATTTGAGTCATCTAGCCTCTCAGCTTCCCTACGAAGCGATGCGGGATCCCGAGCTTAGCCTGTTGGATAACAACACTCGCAACCGGGGCCAAATTGTCGGCGATCTTGACGGTGATGGCCTCGACGAGATCATAGTAGGTGTGGAGATGGGCCTGCTCGCTTGTAAATATAACCATTCCCAGCTTTTCGTGTTATGGCAGCAGAACCTACCACAGAGCTTCCTTCAAGAGGGTCCACCCATCGGCCTGGGATGCACATCAGATATTGATGGCGATGGCGCGGATGAAATATTTCTGACTGCTACTCTTCCCGACAAGAATATGTCGCGGCTCTGGGGTTTCGATACGGCACGGAATCAGATCATCTGCGATATCAATCTGCCGGTCGGGCCCGATCGCAATGGGGACGGGATATGGGATGGCTACTACCTAGCCGCCGGAACACTAACCAACATCTGCGAAGATGGGCATGCAGCGGTTCTTCTACAGTGCATCGTCCACTATGATGCCTATCCCAGAGGGTTGATTGCCATCGACCCAAGAGACGGCACAGAGATCTGGCGTTTCGACATGGGGCCCAATCCCATTCAGAATGCACTTTGGATCGGTAATTTAGATGAGGACGGCTATGATGAAGTCATTTGCACCAGCACCTCCCCCGCTAATCTGAAGGGAGATCTAATCAATAGTACCAGCGATGACAAATCCTGGTTGTTCGCGATCGATCACGATGGAGAGCTGATCTGGCGGCAGCCTTTGGGGGAATATTTCTTCGCCTCACAACTCATTGTTGCTGATCTTGATGGCGATGGTGTCTCTGAAATCGCCACTGCAACCAGACACCATGGGGCCGGCGATTTCGAGGATCAGCTGACCGTACACGCGTTGAGAACAGGTGAACCTCTATCACAAATTAGCGTTACATCGAGCTATCTAGGATTGGAGTTTCTTCCCTCCACTGAGGAGATGGGTGGATACTTGTTCACTGGTTCTCATGAAAATCATATCTCACGTTATCGTTTCGATGGCCATGATCTGATCTGCGATCGAATTGCTCAACTGGATTCAGGGGCCAATATCATGGCAAGCGGACAATGCTTGCCTTCGACAGGAATGGAACTCATCGCCTCTACGGGAGCCGGGGATATACTCATCCTGGATGAGAATCTGTCAGCCTTGGCGAGTTATCCGTTCGAAATCCCTATAGCCGGTGTTCTGAAGGGAACTATTTGGCAACCCCCGAGAAGCTCATCTAGATTTATCACCTATACGTCACAGGGGAGACTCGCTCTTTCGTTTCAACCGGCTCATATTCGAAGCCTCGGATGGCTGTGGATGTTATTGGGCTTGGCGGGCGCGATAAACACTGCCGCAATTTTTTGGTGGAGAAGGAATCGCCAAAAGAGCCTCCAACCTGAACTTTTGCCAAAGTCAATTGATCGCGAAGCATTACGGCGCGTTTTGAACACAGCCGAATTGTCAGGACATGGCCAACTCAAGGCGATTGGGGGGCTGAAACGTGTTGTCTGGCAACTTGGGAGTGCCCTCGATGAGGAAAGCGACGTAATCAAAATCGAAGATGGGCTTAAACATAGCTTGACAGACTATCGAGCGTCCATTCATGACACCTTAGAGGGGTTCCTCTCAAATACACATAATTCCGGTTATCAATTGGATCTGGTTCGGCGTACTCAACCAGCACTTGCCAAAGTCTGGTCGATTATTCAGGAAATTGAAGGTGAGGAACTTCCCAGGCATACAGCAAAAGATATCTATGACCGGCTAGAGTCACCCACCGCCATCGCCGTCGATGGCATCAACCATTTAGTAATCCAATTAGTGGAATTCTTCACTGTTGATGCAGGTGAAATGGTCACCTGCCTGATCGGCCTTCAAGCACATGACCTAGCCGAAGCGGGTATCACGGTTGAGATCCAGACGCCATCAAATGGCAAAGCACCGCTTTGTATTATTGAAGCGAGTGAACTGCGTTTTATCCTTGAGAACCTTTTGGGAAACGCAATTGAAGCGATGTGTGAGAGTATTAAGCGCACATTAACCGTCTCGTTTCACGAATTTAACGAAACGCTCTCGATTAGAGTGTCCGACAGCGGTATAGGTGTTCCGCCGGAAAAAAGAGAAAGTATCTTCGAAGTTGGAATATCGGCCAAATCAAACGGAGGCCTAGGCCTTCCGCAATCCCGAGTGCTCCTTCGTGAATGGAAAGGTGAATTGAATTTGGAATACAGCGAAGTGGGGTCAGGGAGCAGTTTCTTGCTCAGGATTCCCAAACCCAGAGCTGGAGGCAATGATGACCGAACTCCCATTAGTTCTAATCATTGATGATGACCACATATTCTGTGGTGATATCGCCGAGAAATTAGCCTCGAATTTCCGGACAATGAGTTCATTCAACAGTTTGGATGGCTTGGCGGCGATCAGGCACTATACCCCCGAAGCAATTCTTCTGGATATCCGTTTGGATGAAGAGGCTAATGGCTTCGATGTTCTCGCAAAAATCCATCAGATGGAAGCCCCAGCACCTGTGATAATGCTCACAGAGGACACGAATGTAGAGACAATTGTTCAATCGATCAAACGGGGCGCCTATAATTATATAACAAAACCGCCTAACTCAAAGGTGCTGATAGCGATTCTGTCCAAGGCCCTTGAAGAATCCGTCCGACAAAGAGGGAGATGGTCCAGGGAACATGAGATCCGATCTCTTAGGGGCGAATTCATAGTCAAAGACGAGAGGATGAGTGCTGTCCTGGATTTGGTCAAAAAGATCGCCCCCAAAGATACTACCGTCTTAATCACAGGAGAGTCCGGAACTGGCAAGGAACTCATAGCAAGGCTAATCCATCAACTGAGCCGTCGCAGCGAGGGACCTTTTATTGAATTTAACTGCGGGGGTTCTACCAGTGAGTTGATTGAAGACGAATTATTCGGTCATGAGAAGGGGGCCTTTACAGGTGCAGATAGACGATTCAGAGGCTGTTTTGAACGAGCAAACGGAGGAACCCTTTTTCTTGACGAGGTTGGCAACAGTTCGCCCGAACTCCAGATGAAGCTTTTGAGGGTAATTGAGAATAAGTCCTTTCGAAGAATCGGTGGCGAAGTATCTATCCGTTCAGATCTACGCATCATTGCAGCAACAAATAAAATTCCGATAGAGGAGATCAAAGCAAAAAGATTGCGTGAAGACTTATACTACCGATTGTGTGGCATTGAGGTGTTTATACCGCCCCTCAGAGAGAGGCTGGGTGACATTTTGCCAATTGCAGAACATTACCTCGCTCAATCTTCCAATGGAGAGATACTGGGATTTACTCCAGCAGCTCAAGAGTACCTACAATCCCAACCATGGGACGGTAACGTCAGAGAACTTCGCAACGCAATTGAAAGAGCTTTGGTGCACTGCAAGGGTCGGTCTCTAGATATACATGATTTCCTGAGCAATCCTTGCCGTCCCATGTCACCCCCGCCATATAGAATAGCGAAAGAAGCAAATACTTTAGCATTCCTGCATGATTATGTAAGTCAATGCCTGAGGGTAACAAAGGGCATCAAGACCCGAGCGGCCTCACTGGCTGATGTGACACCAGCACAATTTCAGCTCCTATATAAGAAATCAGGAGTCGATGTTTCTCTTTTTCGCCCATCCCCCGAGGAAGAGAGTGGCCAGGACTGAAGAATTCCCTCAGATACCGTATTATATCATAATTGATATGGTGCTTATCATAAACAATCACATAGGTTTCTGGATTTTCAGTCCAAGCGCCATATCTTTTTTGATGTGATTCGTTCGAATCTCCGAATATTGATCCTCAAGTAAGAGCACATCTATCTTTATTAATACCATAGTAATACAGGTTTGTCACCTCCCTTCCAGACCCCTCCCCCATTCTGGTACGGGGCTTGCATTTGTTTGAGCCAAGGACACCCAGGGGAGGTGTCGGAGATGGGAAAGGTTGGTCTGTCGCAGGAGATAGGGCCAGCCTCAGCATAAGTGGGAGAAACCATGAAACAAAAAGTGCTATGTCTTGGAATCATTCTAATCCTGGCGGGACCTGCGTCAGCTGCATGGCTTGAATTTTATAACGAGGATTTCAGCAATGAACCATACTTTGAGATCTGCGGTGAGTATACACCTGTCGAGGGTGAGTATTTCCGCTGGAATGAGGTTGATGAATATTACGAAGTCCGAATTCAGGATACTCAAGAATTCACTCCAAAGTACGCCTGCTCGCCCACATTTGACGTAGCTACCCAGGATTCGTTCCGCGTAAGACTCGACATCAAAGTTGTCGAGCATCAAACCGGATTACCAATCGGTGTGCGATGTGTTACAGCGGAAGTCCCCGAGGGCAATGGAATGACAATGGTCTATGAAGGCGCCCACAATCAGCAATTCGACGTTGCCGATTGGCACGGAATTGAGTATGGAACGCCAACAACCATCCAGCTGGGAGTCTGGTACCACTTTGATATGTTTTATCGAATGGGTACAGCTACTGTAGATATTTCGATTACGGATCGTGAAAGTGGCGTGAGTTATTTGGAAATTGCCGCCGAACCGTTTAATCCCGATGCGTTCGACACAATCGCAATTGGATACAATACTCTGATTCTTGAAACATCCGGATTTGCTCAAATTCATGTCGACAACATCATTGTCGATTCTTGTGTAGGCATCACGCCCAACAAGTCGAGTACTTGGGGTGTGGTCAAATCATTGTACAAGTAATATTCATGCAATTTGAATGTGTCGATCAGAAGTGTCAATAGCAATCCCGACCTGATGATCGTGGTTAATTGGCTTGGTGCCGCCATCAGGCTTGCAAGAGTTGAGCATCAAGGGGATGGAGACAGAGAAAGTGAATCAGCGGATCGTGATTATCCCCCTTGTATGCTCTTTTCTATGAAGTTAATACTTGTCTGCGATGGAGGAACTCATGAAGACTTTATGCAATAGTATCCTGACATTCATCCTTGTTCTCGCTGCCAGCGGGTCGCTGGCTCAGACAAACAAAGCTGGTATCACACCAGAAAACGAAGGAGTCAAATACAAGAGCATTTCAAACTTCCACATGGTAAACATGCTAGGAAACCGCGATATCCCAACAGATGGACTGCTCGCCTACTACCCTTTCAAAAATGGGAGTGCTGAAGATCATTGGGGTAGTAATGATGGAACGAACCATGGCGCTTCTTCTACCGAGGACAGATTTGGATGCGACGACTATGCTTTCTACTTCGATGGCGACCATGATTATGTTTCCATTTTCAATTTGCACTCTTACTCAGTTTTCTCTGTCTCTTTATGGGTTCTTCATGAAGATCAAGAACTAGCCTGCTACATCATTTCTGGAGACGATGGCAATACGGATCGAGGTATTGGGATCGGCCATATAGACGAGATCTTTGTTCACACTGGATTGGGAGGTGGAACGACCGAATATGTAGTTCAACCTGGTGAATGGATTCATGTTGTTCTCCAATTTACTCCGGATGATGTAATTGTGCACGTAGATGGTTCCGAGATCTGGAGCTTCGGTGCTGCTGCTGGCGGTTGGCAAGAAAGCGGATGGGATATCGGAAGTTCACCCTTCATGTCACACGATCGTTATAACCTCAAAGGGAAGATCGATGACGTTCGTATCTATGATAGACCGCTGATAGATGAAGAGATACAGGCTCTATATAACGAACCATGTGACTGCTACGATCCCTCCCCCACCACACTCAGCACATGGGGCGCGATTAAATCCGTCTACAGATAGACATGTTATCTGAAAATCACAGAGGGCGACGCATCATCGTCGCCCTCACCTCACCGCCGACGAGAAAAGATCCGCCTCTACCGGTTAGAATAGACCCACCCACGTATCAATCAGGCGGCATAATTACCATCCCCAAAAGACTTACCGATTCATATCTGGACATTCAGTTTCATTCTCGTAGGAGGTCCTGCATGCCCAGAGCCCGTCCCTGTCGAATATGTCGTAAATGGTTTCGCCCTGATCCCCGTGTTGGTGCTCGGCAACGGACCTGCAGCAATCAATTCGGTCGCCTCGTCCCGGGCGAACGAGCCGAATACGGCCAACCGGGCTATTCCCAGGTCGTTCAGTCCGCTCCTGTGCTCCGCGAGTTGTTGTAGCAAATCCTTCAGGGACATGACGAAATTCCCCCACTTAAGCTGATCCAAATCATAAGAGGAGTATTGCACGGCAAAAGGTTTGTGAAAACCCCCATCGGTGAGGCAAGGAGATTGACGCCCATCCCCCTGAACCACCATTTTGGGTCGCGTCGATGGAAGCCTGGCCAAGAATCTCTTGGAGCACCGCGGGGCTCCCTCCCCGCTCCAGCCAGCGGCAGGCAAAGGTATGCCGAAGGCGCGAAGAGTGAGCATGTCAAGAATCTAGTTGAAATTTTGTAAAAGACTCCCCGCTCATTTTAGGCCGCTTTCAAAAGGTCTTTCTCCTCTTTCGAGAATTCTTGCTCTATTGAGGCAATGACCTCATTGATATCCAAATAACCCTTAA